>VBFF01000132.1 GCA_005889285.1 Chloroflexota bacterium | reverse complement strand
CGAGCGTCGCGCGGTCGGGCATCGCGTCGAGTAGCACCTGGGTTGTCCGGCGTCCCTGCTCGATCGCGGTGGTGCCGATGATGGCGGCGACCGCGATGCCTGCCAGTGGGTCCGCAATCTGGAAATTGAAGACCGCCACCAGCGTAATGCCGGCCAGAACCGCCAGCGACGCCCAGAGATCCGAGGAGAAATGCAGCGCATCGGCTTCGAGGGCGGCGCTGCCGCCGTGGGCACGCGACACGCCCTGGAGGTAGCGGCTGACCACGATGTCGATCACCACGGCAGCGAGGACGACGACGAAGGAATACCAAGCAACCCGCACGGTTCCCGGGACAACCAAGCGCCGCACCGACTCGATCACGATTGCGATGCAGGTCGCGCCCAGGAGAAACATCTGGATGAGGCTCGAGATGTTCTCCGCCTTGCCATGGCCCCAGGCGTGGTCCTCGTCGGCCGGCTTGGCGGCGGTCCGGATGCCGGCATAGGCGAAGATGCTCGCCGACAGATCGAGAAACGAGTGGGCGGCGTCGGCGAGGATCGCGACACTGCCGGTCAGCAGGCCGACCAGCAGCTTGGCGGCGATCAGGACGATATTGACGAGGACTGAGTAAAGGGCCGCCCCGGCCTTGCTCGGCCGAACGATCCCGTGTGGCTGAGCGGAATCCAATGCCATCTCCCTACTGCCTAAACTACCCCGGCTCGAGCGTCTTGCAACGGATAGAACCTATCCTTAGAGCGATCCGAGCAATGCTCCGGCCGCTCCCCTTCCCGATCATGGTCGAATTCGTGGTTTTGGGTGTGGCGCTCGTGGTTCTGGGCATCTACTTCCTCATTCGCGGGACGCTACCTCAATGGCTACCCAGCGGGTACGTCGATCCGGCCGGCAAGCGAGCTGAGCTTTCCCGACCGGTGTACCGGATCCTTGGTGTGACCAGCGTCCTGGCGGGGGGTGCCACGCCGTTGCTTGCCCTGAGCCAGCGCCCGGTGATTGTGGTTCTCGCGTTCGTACTGATCGCCATCGGCTTGATTTGCGCGATCCCTGCCGCCGTCCTGGCGGGGCGCGAACAGAGCGAACGGTCGCTGCGGCGCAAACGATCGACGCAGGTCTGGTCGACGCTGGTGTTCATCATTGTCATGGCGCTCAACGGATTGGTGATCGTTGATGCGCTACCGAAGGGTCAGGGGTAGATTCGCGGCGAGCATTGCGACTCGCCGCTGCCCAACACCCAGCCGGCGAAACCCCAGTTCCAGTTCAGCGTGATGAAACCTCGGCACGTCTGAGTCGTCCGCGCCAACTCGTAGGTGACGGGATAGGTGACGGTGCCCGTTCCCCAGCGCGGCGAACCCAGCGTGTAGCTGTTGACGCCGTCCGTGAAGATGCCCTGGCTCGTGTTCTTCGCGCCCTCGATGACGAGCGGCGGACGGCCAAAGTAGGCGAAGGTGCCGCAGAGCACGAGGAGTACGGCGGTCACTGCAGCCAGTCCGATCACCCGGCGGCGCCGCACTCCCGAGGGTAGTGGCGGATAGCTGACGGCAGCAAGCGGGACGACGACCGTTCCGGCCAATAGGTCGCCCAGCCGCTGATGCCTCCGGGTAACGAGGGTCAGGATGCCGCCCAGCAAATACGCAAACGGAAGGACGTCGAGCAGACGGGCGAGGTTGCGGACGATCGCCGCTTGCCAACCGATCCGGCGACCCTCGAGGTCGGTGACGCGAAGGCCGGCCAGGCGTTTTCCGAAGGTCGCCCCGAAGAGGCCTTCCAGCACGACGTAATAGGTCACCCACAGCAGCGCGAGCCACGGCCAGTCAACCGTCGTTTGTGTCGTGAAGGAGGTGTAGCCGCCGCTGCCCACCGTCGTCGCAACTCCGCTCGTGACCCGGGTGATACCGAAGGTGCCGTTGAGAATGGCGTCAAGGAGCGAGATGACGATCGTGTCGGCGATCAAGGCGAGAATTCGGCGCGGCAGCACCCGCCCGGCGGCCGAGGCGAGGCTGATTGGATCCGCGACTGGAGCCCGAACACCCCGAAGCCGGGTGGGATCGGCAGCTCAATGCGGTTCGAGCCATCGGTCCCCATGATTACGAGCTGTGCTGGTTCCGGGATACATCCGGCGGGCACGCATCCATTCGTACGCTGGAGATATGCGACCCGGGTACCGTCTGGCGAGATGACGGCGTAGTAGAACCGGTGGAGACTGGTCCTGTCCGGGAGCTTGGTGTTGTTGTCTCCACGAACGCCCACAACGGCGACCGCCAGCCCATCGCCCGGCTCGTCGGTGATGATGTAGACGATCCTTGTGTCGCCGGCGGTCCAACCCAGGGACCCAGGCGTGGCGCCGTTCACCGCGATGAGTGTCGACCCGGCGCCGTCCATACGCACCACCCGGACATGCCGGGGCTCCGAGACGGCGATGAGGGACCCGTCGCGAGACCACGCGAACCCCTGCTGCCCCCAGGGCGCCTCAATCACCGGGAACACGGCTGTCTTCCCTGAATTAGCATCGGCGACCCAGAGTTCCGATCCGACGCGGAAGGCGACATGCCTGCCGCTGGGGGACCACTTGGGGCACGGGATATGACCTGGATCCGTGGGAAGGGTCACCCGCATGATCGGTGGGGACGGGTCGCCGTGGTTGTTCACTCTGACCACCACAACCGCACGATTTGAAACCGGCCATTCGCCTTGGACATCCGCGCCCGGGCCGGAGGCTCGGGCTTCACCGTACGCAAGCCTGGTCCCGTCGGGCGAGAACTGTGGGCAAGCTTGGGCGACGCCGTCGCCATCGAAACCAATGATGCGTCGTGCCGCGGCGCCTTCGCGCACAAGGTATATGTCGCCCACCTCCCCGCCCCCGACGTTCATGGGGTTCGCCGAGACAGCGATCAACCCGTTTGCGGGAAGCGTCGTCTGCGAGAGAGGCGGATAAACCACGATCGATTTCGAATGTGGTGACGGATGGGACGTCGTGCCATTCGTCTGATACAGCGTGCGAATTACGACCGATGCGCCGACCACCGAGGCCGCGACCAGCACCACGGCGACCCCGGCGAACGCCGTCCGCAGGTGGCGATTACCACGGCGGCCGCCGGTTGCCACGGCAAGCATTCGGTTGCTGGCGGACGACACGTCGCCGAGCTGGCCTTGCTGCCGGGCAAATGCCGCGTTGATGTCTTTGCGAAGGTCGTTCATCCCAATTCCTCCAGAGCGACGGCCGGCCGCAGCCGGTGGCACGCCCGATAGATTCGCGATTTCGCCGCCGCCGGCGAGACGCCGAGCGTATGGGCGACCTCTTCAATGGAGAGATCGAGGTAGAAGTACAGGAAGAGCGCTCCGCGGTCAGCCAAGGGGAGTTGCTGGATGGCGCGTTCGAGATCGAGGTGCTCGACCTCCGGCTCCCGCGACAGCGGACGGCCGACCACCTCAGCCAGAGAGGTCAGACGAAACCACGGTGTGCGGCGCACATTCCGACACTGGTTGGCAACGATCGCGAAGAACCAGGGGCGCACCGGCATCCCAGCCCGGAGTTGATGGAGCTTCCGCCAGGCGCGGGTCAGCGCCTCCTGTGTGGCGTCCTCGGCATCTCGCCGGTCGCCCAGCATCGAGAAGGCGAGCCGTAAGGCGGGCTCGACCAGCGGTCGCAGGAGCGAATCGAACGCCGCCTCGTTGCCGGCGACCGCCCGCAACCGTAATGGCTCGTCAGCCGGCAGGCTCAATGCGTACCCCACACCCAATGAGACACCCGCCGGCGGCTGGGAGTTGCATCACAAGCCAAACTGGGTGGGCGCAGTGTAACGAACGCCGGGGTTGTCCGTTGTGAGGGACAAGACCATGAAAGGGGGCCAGATCTGGACGCCGCCGATCGCAGCTGGTTCGAGCCGCTAGCCCGGACGCTGGAACGGCCGGCGTACCACTTTGCCGTGATGCTGGTACAGAATCGGGCGACCGCCGAAGAGCTGGTGCAGGAGGCTTTCGCCCGGGTGTGGGCTTCGCCCAACACACCCTCGGCGGAGCCGGACTTTCGGCGCTGGCTCTACCGGGCGATCACCAACCTCGCTCGCGATTACCAGCGGCGTCGCCTGGTCGAGGCCAGGATCCTGTTCTGGAACCCGCCCGCGATCGATCCCATCGACGAGGTCATTCACCGGGCCGAAGACCGCGATCTATTACGCGCCGTCCTTGGGCTCCCCTTCAAGGACCGCCAGGCGATCTACCTTCATTACTTCGACGGCCTGACCTTTGCCGAGATCGGCGAGGTAGTCGGTGCGAGC
>VBFF01000043.1 GCA_005889285.1 Chloroflexota bacterium | reverse complement strand
GTGTGCTAGCTTGGCCCTCGGTGAGATTTCGGCTGGCGACGCGAGGCAGCACGCTGGCGATGATCCAGGCGCAGCTCGCCGCGGATGCTCTGGCTCGTGTCTACCCTGAGCACGAGTTTGTACTCGCGCCGCTGACGACGCATGGCGATCGTCACCCGTCGATGCGGCTCAGTGACTCGCCTCGCGAGGGCGTCTTCGTCAAGGAGCTCGAGCAGGCGTTGCTCGACGGCCGGGCCGAGCTCGCGGTCCACTCGGCGAAGGATCTTCCGACCGTTGCGACGCCCGGGCTGGTGCTCGCCGCGTTTCTCCCGCGCGCGGACGCGCGCGATGCGCTGATTGCGCGCCAGGGCGGAACCCTCTGGGAGCTCGCGCCGGGGTCCCGCATCGGCACCGGGAGCCCTCGTCGAGCCGCGCAGATCGCCTCCGTCCGCCCGGATCTGCGGACCGTGGATATTCGCGGCAACGTCGATACCCGGCTGCGCCGCCTCGCGGAGGGCATGGTCGACGGCCTCGTCCTCGCGGTCGCAGGTCTGGAACGCCTTGGCCGCCTTGGCGAGGCGCACCAGCTGCTGCCGTTCGACATCATGTTGCCCGCCCCCGGCCAGGGGGCGTTGGTGTTGCAGGCCCTGGATGGCGGCGAGGCCGGCCGGCTCGCGGCGGCCGTCGACGACGCGCCGACTCGCCGGGCCGTCGAGGCCGAGCGGACGCTGCTGCGGCGACTCGGCGGTGGATGCCTCTCGGCGCTCGGTGCCTACGCGGTCGCCGAAGGCGACGACCTCACGCTGCAGGCCGTCGTGCTGGACGCGAGCGGCCGTACCGCGGTCCGGGCCAGTGCTCGTGGCCGGGATGACGCGGGCGTCATCAACGACGTGGCCAGGCGACTCGAGGTGCAGGGGGCGGCGCATCTCCTCACGCGGCCGGGCGCGTCGCTCGCGGGCATGCGCATCATGGTCACGCGCGCCGATCGCCAGGCCGCGGGGCTGGCAGCCGCGCTGACGGCGCTTGGTGCGGACGCCATCATCTGCCCGGTGATCGCGATCGAACCGATCGCCGTCGATCCGGCCCTCCTCCACGATCTCGGCCGCTATGACTGGCTGGTGCTGACCAGCGCCAACGGCGTCGATCGGCTGGGGGAGATCTTGCGTGAGGCGAATCGCGATTTTCCCGCACATATAAAGGTCGCGGCCATCGGCCCCGAAACCGCCGCGCGCGCCGAGGAGGCTGGCATGACCCCGGCGCTCGTCCCCTCTCGGTTCATCGCGGAAGAACTGGCGCAAGCCCTGGCGGCGACCGTGACACCTGGGGCTCGCATCCTGCTGGCGCGGGCGGCCGGCGCCCGCGACGTCCTGCCCGAGCTGCTTCGCGCCCGCGGCGCCCGGGTCGACGTCGTCGAGACCTACCGGACGGTCCCGCCGGCCGACCTGCGACCGCGGCTGGCCGCCTGCCTGCCCGGCGTCGACATGATCACGTTTACGAGCTCGTCGACGGTACGCCACTTCGTCGGCGCCATGCCGGAGCCGCCCTCCAACCGGGTCAAGATCGCCTGCATCGGGCCGATCACGGCGCAGACCGCGCGCGATCTCGGGCTGCGGGTTGATATCATCGCGCAGGAGTACACGACGCGCGGACTGGTCGACGCCATCGTGCGCAGCCGGACTCCAATTCCAGCATGACCTTTCCTACGCAACGCCCCCGTCGGTTGCGCTCGAGGCCGGCGCTTCGGCGGCTCGCCCGAGAGACCTCGCTCGCACCCGAGGATCTGATCTATCCGTTGTTCGTGCGCGACGCCATCGACGAACCGCGCCCGATCGAGGCGATGCCCGGGCATCAACAGCACACGATCGAGTCGCTGACGCGCGAGGCCGAGGCCGCGATGAAAGTCGGCGTGCGGAGCTTTGTGCTGTTCGGCATCCCCGCCCAGAAGGATGCGCAGGGCTCGGAGGCGTGGGCGGAGACCGGTATCGTCCAGCGTGCCCTGGGCCACCTCCGGGAAGCATTCGGCGCAGACGCTCTGCTGATCGCGGACCTCTGTCTGTGCGAGTACACCGACCACGGCCATTGCGGCGTGCTCGAGGGGGAGACCGTCGCCAATGACGCGACGCTCGAGCTCTACCAGCGGATCGCCGTCGCGCAGGCCGCCGCCGGTGCCGACGTGATCGCTCCTTCCGGCATGATGGACGGCCAGGTCGGCGCCATCCGTTCCGCCCTCGACCGGCAAGGCTATGCCGACCGCGCGATCCTCGCCTATGCCGCCAAGTACGCGTCGGCGTTCTACGGGCCGTTTCGGGAAGCCGCGGGCTCGGCGCCGCGCGTGGGGGACCGCCGTGGCTACCAGATGGACCCCGCCAACGCGCGGGAGGCCGTCCGCGAGGCGCGCCTCGATATCGAGGAAGGCGCCGACATCGTCATGGTCAAGCCGGCGCTCGCTTACCTCGATGTCATTCGCGCGGTCGCGGACGCGACCGACGTCCCCGTCGCGGCCTACAACGTCAGCGGCGAATACAGCATGGTCAAGGCGGCTGCCTTACGCGGCTGGATCGATGAGCGCCGGGTGCTGCGCGAAATCCTGCTGGGGATCCGCCGCGCCGGCGCCCAGATGATCCTGACCTACCATGCCAGGCAGGTCGCGGCCGATATGCCCTGCTGGGACGAGTTGGGATGAGCCAGGTTCCCCGCCGGGTTCCGCAGCTGCTGGCGACGCTCGCCGTCCTGGCGGTCGTTATGATTGGGTTCTCTGTCTATGTGGGACGTAATGCTGGCGGCAGCCCTGGCGTCGCCCCGACGCCAACGCCGAGTCCGATCTTGAGCGCCGCCTGTGGTTCGCTGAACTTCGGGACGGCGCTGACGCCCACCGCGGGCAACGCCGGCAAGCACACCTATAGCGCGGCACCGCCCATGGCCGTCAACACCGCGCACCACTACCTCGTCACGATGATTACCAACAAGGGGACGATCACCCTCTGCCTCGACCCCAAGCTGGCCCCGAACACGGTCAACAACTTCGTGTTCCTGACCCGCAACCAGTATTACAACGGCCTCAAGTTCCACCGCGTCGTCGCCGACTTCGTCATCCAGGGCGGCGACCCGCTGGGCACCGGTTCGGGCGGCCCCGGCTACCAGTTCAACGATGAGCCGGTGCTCGGCGAGTACACCCCCGGTGCGCTGGCGATGGCGAACTCCGGCGCGAACACCAACGGCAGCCAGTTCTTCATTTGCACCGTCGACGACACCAAGAAGCTCGCCAAAAGCTACAACTTGTTCGGCTACGTCCAGACCGGGATGGACGTGGTTCTCAAGATCGCGCAGGGCGACACCATGACCACGGTGACGGTCCAGGAAGAGACCGGCTAGGCCTCATCGGCCTCTCAGGAGGCCGTTACAAAGCGGGCGTATCATGGGCCGCGAGAAGCAATCTAAATGCCTGGTCTTTTCGGTCACTGGTACATCCTCGTTCTAATCCTGGTCATCGTGCTGATCGTCTACGGGCCTGGAAAGCTCCCCGAGGTGGGCGGCGCAATCGGGAAGGCCATGCGTGAATTCCGCAAGACATCGAGCGACATCCAGGAAGAGTTCAAGAAGAGCGCGACGCCGGACTCCAGCAGCGAACAGCACGCCACGAGCGGGCCGGCCCCGGACGTCAAACCGCCCACCGACGTAAAGTCGCCGACCGACAGCAAGGCCTGATTCCGGTCCGGCGCCGATAGGGCAGCCATGGCCAAGCCCAGCATCGTTCCGGCGGACGAGGAGCGGCGGATGACGGTCATCGAGCACCTCGAGGAACTGCGGCGCGTCCTGATCATCTCGCTGATCGCGTGGGCGGTCGCCACCATGATCGGCTTCGCGGTCTCCCAGCCGGTGTTGGGCATCCTGCTGGGGCCTGTGCACAAAGTGATCGGCAACCAGAAGCTGATTTACGGTGGCCCGGTCGATGGGTTCCTGCTCTTCTTCAAGATCGGCATCTTCACCGGGTTCGTCCTGAGCAGTCCGATCATCATCTGGCAGGTCTGGACCTTCGTTGCCCCGGGCCTGCGTCGCAACGAGCGGCGCTTCGCCGTCGGCTTCGTTGCCTCGGCGGTCACGCTGTTCGCGATGGGGATGGGGTTCGCCTTCTTCGCGCTGCCGATCGCCTTGAGGTTCTTGACCGGGATTGGCAACTCGGAGCTCCAGTACCTGCCCTTTGCCGACAAGTACATCAACTTCGTCCTGATTCTCATCGCGATCTTCGGCGTCACCTTCGAGTTGCCACTCGCGATGACGATGCTCGGCCTTGCGGGGATTGTGAGCACGGCATTCTTGAAGCGCAATCGGCTGAAGTTCTGGATCGGGATCTTCGTCGGGGCCAACATGGTGACTCCCGGGGTAGATCCCTTTACGCCACTGCTGCTCACCCTGCCGCTCATCATTCTTTTCGAGCTCAGCATCCTCGTGATCCGCGCTCTGCGAAGATAGATCCAATTGGCCCAGACGCGACCTGATGGCCGGAAGGTGGATCAGCTCCGGCCGGTAACGATCGAGACCGGCGTCAACCTCTACGCCGAAGGCTCGGCGCTCATCAACATGGGCGACACCAGGGTGCTCTGTACCGCGAGTTGGGACGACAAACCGCCACCACACAAGAAGGGGACCGGTGAGGGCTGGGTCACCGCGGAGTATTCGATGCTGCCGCGGGCGACGCAGACACGCACCGCTCGCGAATCGCGCACGGGTCGGGTCGACGGGCGTACCCAGGAGATCCAGCGCCTGATCGGCCGTGCGCTGAGAGCCGCCATCAATATGCCGCTGATGGGCGAACGCACGATCATGGTGGACTGCGACGTGCTGCAGGCCGACGGCGGCACGCGCACGGCGTCGATCACGGGCGGGTTCGTCGCCCTCCACCTCGCGCTGCAGAAGGCCCTCGAGCGCAACCTGCTACGAGTGATTCCGATCCGCCACTTCGTTTCCGCGGTCAGTGTCGGCATCGTGCAGGGTCAGCCCCGCCTGGACCTCAATTACCTCGAAGACTTCGCCGCCCAGACCGACATGAACTGTGTGCTCGCCGAGGACGGCCGCTTCATCGAGATCCAGGGCACGGCCGAGCAGGAACCCTTCAAGCCGGAAGAGATGGAGCAGATGCTCAAGCTCGCCACCAAGGGCGCCGCCGAGCTGGTCGAGGCTCAGAAGAAGGCGCTGAAGCTGCGCTGAACCGGCTGCTACTCGCCACGACGAACTCGGGCAAGCTCAAGGAGCTGCGCGCGATCCTGGGCGAGTTGCCGATGGAGCTGGTCAGCCCCACGGATGTCGGGATCGTTTTCGACGTCGTCGAGGACGGCGCCAGCTACCTGGAAAACGCGCGCAAGAAGGCCGAGGCCGGCCGGCGCCTGAGCGGGTTGCCGACCCTGGCGGACGACTCGGGACTCGAAGTACCGTTACTCGGCGGCCGGCCCGGCATCGATTCGGCGTATTTCGCCGGCGCGGACCACAAAGGCGACGGTCCCGCGCTCGTCGCCGCGTTGCTCAAAGCCCTCGGCGCTGCAGTGACCAGCTCCCCGCCGGCATTCTTCCGCTCCGCGGCGGTGCTGGCCTTGCCGGACGGGCGGGTCTTTACCGGTGAAGGGATCCTGGCCGGCACGATCGCGGCGGAGCCGCGCGGTACGCACGGCTTCGGCTTCGACCCCATCTTCCAGCTGCCCGATGGCCGCCGGCTCGCGGAACTCTCGACCGAGGAAAAGAACCTCTTGAGTCATCGGGCACGGGCGCTGAACGCGCTGGAAGTCCACGGGGCGTTCGACGCCGCGCTGTCTTCGCCAGGAACCCCTTGACGTGCTGAGGGCGTCCTTTCTTTATCTATCGCATCGCCGTGGCCTGCAGCGGTTCGTCACGCGTCAGCGGCTCACCGCCTCGCTCGCCTACCGCTTTGTTGCAGGAGACCACCTCGATGACGCGGTTCGGGTGGTGAGCGACGTCAACCGTCGTGGCTGGTCCGCGAGCCTCGACCACCTGGGAGAGAACGTCAGCGAAGAGAAGGCGGCGCGCGCCGCCACGGACGATTACCTGGCCGCGTTCGAACGGATCGCGGCGGAGCGGCTGAATGCGAACGTCTCGGTCAAATTGACGCAGCTCGGATTGGACATCTCGCCAGACCTCTGCCGGGAGCTCCTCACAGGCATCCTCCAGCGGGCACAGCAGCTCGACAACTTCGTGCGGGTCGACATGGAGGGCTCAGCCTACACGCAGCGGACGCTCGACCTGGTCCTGGCGCTGCACGAACGGTTTCCCAACAGCGGCGTTGTGCTGCAGAGCTATCTCTATCGCACCGCCGACGACGTCGCCCGGCTCAATGCGGCCGGAGTCCGGGTACGGCTGGTCAAAGGCGCCTACGACGAACCGCCGGAGGTCGCCTTCCCGAAGAAGGCCGATGTCGATGGGAAGTACGAGGCCGAGATGCAGGAGTTGCTGCTGCACGGTGTCTACCCGGCCATCGCTACCCACGACGATCGGTTGATCGAGGCCGCCAAGCGGTTCGCGCGGGAGCGCGAAATTCCGTCCGACCGCTTCGAGTTCCAGATGCTCTACGGCATCCGCCGCGATCTACAGGACCGCTTGCTGCGCGAGGGCTACCGCGTCCGGATCTACGTGCCGTACGGGACCGAGTGGTATCCGTACCTGATGCGGCGCCTGGCCGAGCGCCCCGCCAACCTCTTATTTATCGTCCGCAGCCTGATCCGGGAGCGTCGTGCCGCCTGACGCGGGTGGCTCGGGCTCGCCGGCCCGCGTCGTCAGTTCCATCTTCGCCTGTGGTGGCGGCGGAACGCGGTGGCCGAAGATGCCGCCGAACCACATCAAGAAACCAAAGGCTGCCCCGCGGAACTCGCTCGTCCGCCACGCATCCGTGTAGCGGTAGCGCTCGAACCAACGAAAGGCCAGCACCGCGACCACGGTGATGACGGCGATGATCACGAGGACCGGGAGCATCTGGTCAATCCTTCCTGGAATCTGGTCGGGGCGCCGGGATTCGAACCCGGGATCTCATGCTCCCAAAGCATGCGCGTTAGCCAGGCTACGCTACGCCCCGCGTGCTGGATTTTACGTTGATCGGCTAGCCAGCGGAGGTTGGGGGGACGGCCAGCTGTTGCGACCAGTGATAACCGCCATCGCTCGTCGCATCGATCACATAATCCCCGCCGGCGTTCCTGGTGAGGACCCAACCCGCGGTGACGCTCACGAACGCCGCGGCGAATGTCTCCGGCGCGTTGTCGATCCGGCCGGTGCGGCGAAGGCTCGCGCCGCCGTTGCTGGCGATAACGCATTGCGCGACATTGGTCGCCGGGCCGTCACCGATGAAGACGGCGTCCTGCGGGTCCACGACGCTGAAGCTCGGTGGATAGGTATCAGGACCGGCCGGCACCCCGGGTAGGATCTGGCCCTCCGACATCGACTCCTTCAAGACGGCCTTCCATGTCGAGCCATCCACGGTCGCGTAGGCGATATAGGGACTGTGGCTCATCCCGCTCGGTCCTCCAAGGAATAGCACCCAGAGCGCGCGCGGCGCGGCGCACTGGATCAGAGTGGCCTGCGGGAGGGCCGGCTGGGGATCCGGCCGCTGCAGGACCTTGCTCCAGTTGTGCCCCAGGTCGGTATTCCGATAGATATACACGCCTTCAGGGGTGCCGATCCATCCCTGAGCCGGGTCGCTGAAGCAGACCGTTTGCGGATTCGTTGGGCCGTCGAGCGTTGACCAGGTCAGCCCGCCGTCGTAGGTGAAAACGAGGGTGGCGCCCTCGTGGGGAAGCAACCATCCGCGGCTCTGCTGCGGGTCAATTCCGCCGGCGATCCCCCAGCCTTGCGTGGCGGTCGCGAAGTGGATCGACCGAAGCGGCACCCGCGGCTCGCCCAACTGGCGCCAGCTCCGGCCGCCATCGGTGGTGCCGAGCAGCGTTCGAGTCGCGACCGCCCAGCCGGTGGTGGCGCTGATGAAGTCGACGCCGACGAACTCCTCGGTCGATGCGTACTGCTTCGTCCAGTGCGTGCCGTCGATGGTGGCAAAGATCGCGTGTGCGCCGACGGCCCAGCCGAGGTGCGGCCCAACCATCTGAATGGCGGCAAGCGCCGGCACGAATCCGGGATCGACGCCCGACGGCGTCGGTGTCGGTGATGGTGACTCGCTCGGCGAGGGCATCGCCGACGGAGTTGCCGAAAGGGAGGGAGAGGCGGTCGGCGCGTCCGACGAAGCCGGCCTCACCGCCGCAGTCGGGGTGCACCCTCCAATCAGGATGGCGACCGCGACCACTGGCAGGCCACGACTGATTCGTCGAAGCGAAGTCCCCACAGCCTGCCTATACGACGAGGCGGGTGCCTCCGGGCATGCACCGTGCACGCCGGTCAAAAACCTGCTAGCATTCGCCCACGGCATATGCCATACGCTCACAGCGAAGACGCGAGGTCGATTCGAGTTGCGCTCGGTAACCTGCTTCGTCGGCGGCGAGAAGAAGCCGAGCGATCCCTGAGCGAGCTGGCAGAGGCTGCCGACCTGTCACCCGCGTATCTCTCCGAGCTCGAACGGGGCCTCAAGGACGTGTCGTCCGAGCGCCTGCTCGCCATCGCCCGAGCCCTGGAAATCCCGGTCGCCGAGCTGTACCTCGACCTGGCGCGATCGCTGGGAAGTCAGGAAGCGATGGAGCAGCGCCGCAGCTGGCCGGAGGATCCCCGACTGCAGCTGCGGATCGCAACCCAGAACCTTCGTCCGCAAGCTCTGAGGAGCGTTGCGCATTTCAGCTTGTATCTGGCAGCCACCCAGGCCGCCCCGACCCGGCGGCGAATCGGATTCACCGTAGACCCCTAAGGAGGAATTTCATGGCCCTCGTTCCCAGCGTCATCGAGAGCACCGCGCGCGGCGAGCGCGCCTACGACATCTACTCACGTCTGCTGCGCGACCGCATCATCTTTCTCGGCAGCGAGATCGACGATGACATCGCCAACCTGGTGATCGCCCAGCTGCTCTTCCTCGACAGCGAGGATCCGGACAAGGAGATCAGCATTTACATCAACAGCCCGGGCGGCTCGATTTCCGCGGGACTCGCGATCTACGACACGATGCGCTACGTGCATCCCCCGGTGAGCACCCTGTGCACCGGGATGGCCGCCAGCGCCGCGTCATTGATTCTGGTCGGCGGCACCAAGGGCAAGCGGCTCTCGCTGCCGCATTGCCAGATCGTGCTGCACCAGCCCAGCGGCGGCATGCGGACCTCGCAGGCCACGGACATCGAGATCCACGCCCGCGAGATCCTGCGGCTGCGGGAGATCATCGTCGGTATCTACGCCCAGCACACCGGTCGATCCACCGAACAGGTGGAGCGCGACATCGAGCGCGACTTCTTCATGACGCCGGAGATGGCCAAAGACTACGGCCTGATCGACGGGATCATCGAGCCCTCGGTGAAGTCGTCTGGGAATGGCCATTCGCCGAACGGTCAATCCGTGCTCAGGGCCCCAACGGTCACGCCGGGCAGCTAGGCAACCGCCGGCAACCGGCGGCCAAGCCGGTAGCATGGCTGGCGATGTCCGCTGGGGAATGGTGGCGGGAAGGCGTCATCTATCAGGCCTATCCGAGATCGTTCCAGGACTCCAACGTCGATGGCGTCGGTGACCTGCAAGGCGTCATCGATCGCCTCGACTACCTGCAATGGCTGGGCGTCGATGCCATCTGGCTGAACCCGATCACCGTTTCGCCGGATGCCGATGTCGGCTACGACGTCGCCGACTACTGCGCCGTGCAGCCGGTCTTTGGCGACCTGGGTACGGTCGACCGGTTGATCGCCGAGGCGGGCAAGCGCGACATCAAGGTCGTGCTCGACATCGTGCCCAATCACAGCAGCGACCGGCATCCGTGGTTCGTTGACGCACGGTCGTCTCGCGCGTCCGCCCATCGCGATTGGTACGTGTGGGCCGATCCCAGGGCGGACGGGAGCCCGCCGAATAACTGGTTGAGCGCCTTTGGCGGGCCGGCCTGGACGCTCGACCGTCAGACGGGCCAGTACTACCTGCACAACTTTCTTCCAGAACAGCCGGACCTCAACTGGTGGAACCCCGGCGTTCGTGACGCCTTCGACCGCATCTACCGCTTCTGGTTCGATCGCGGCGTTGCGGGCTTTCGGATCGACGTCGCCCACGGCATCGTCAAGGACAAGGAATTACGCGACAACCCCCTCCCGACGAAGGACGATCCGCCCTGGGTGCACGCGCATGGCCAGCGTTCCATTTACAACGTCGAGCGTCCGGAAGTGCACGAGGTCCTTCGCCGCTGGCGTGCGGTCGCCAACACCTATGATCCGCCGCGGATCCTCCTGGGCGAGACCTACGTCCGCGACGTGCGGAGCATGGGACGCTTCTATGGACAGGGCGACGAACTGCACCTCGCCTTCAACTTCACCTACCTGCACGCGCCCTTCGAGGCCGACGTCCTTGCCCGGGTCGTCGCCGAGAGCGAGACGATCATCCCGGCGGAGGGCTGGCCGGTCTGGACCGCCTCCAACCACGACGTCTCGCGCGTCATGAGCCGTTGGGCGGGTGGCGACGAGCGCAAGCTGCGGTGCGCCCTGCTGAGCCTGCTGACGTTGCGCGGCACGCCGGTGCTCTACTACGGTGACGAGATCGGCCTGCCCGACACGCCGCTCCGCGAATCAGATCTGCAAGACCCGCTCGGCAAGCGCTTCTGGCCGGCGCCACGCGGGCGCGATCCGGAGCGGACGCCGATGCACTGGAGTCCCGAGCCCGGGGGCGGGTTCACAAAAAACGGCGCGCGGCCCTGGCTTCCAGTCGGCGACGCCGCGGCGCGCAATGTCGACGACCAGCGCCGTGACCCATCATCGACCCTGAATTTCGTTCACGACCTTATCGCCTCACGCCGCCAGCAGCCTGATTTGCGGACTGGTGCCTACACGCAATTGCAGGCAGCGGCCGGCGTCTGGGCATGGCAACGAGGCCGCGACACGACGATCGCGCTCAACCTGACCGACAAGCCCGTCTCCGTGCCGGCGATGAGGGGCACGGTCATCATCAGCACGACGCGCGCCCGGGACGGCGAACGGGTTGATGGCGGGTTGGCGCTGAACCCCTGGGAAGGAGCGATATGTTCCTCGGCATCGACCTAGGCACCAGCTCGCTCAAGGCGCTCGTGCTCGACGTCGACGGGACGATCGTTGGCACCGGGTCCGCCTCCTACGTCATGAGCACGCCGCAGCCCGGCTGGGCCGAGTCCGATCCGCAGGGCTGGTGGGACGCTGCCGCGACAGCGGTACACGAGGCGGCCGGCGAGCATGCGTCTGAGATCGCGGCCGTCGGCCTCTGCGGCCAGATGCATGGCGTGGTGTTGAGCGACGACGCCGGCGAACCACTTCGGGCGGCGATCCTCTGGGCCGACACTCGGGCCCGCCGGCAACTCGAGGCGTACACCGCCCTCAGCGCAGAGCGAAGGCGACAGCTGGCGAACCCGCCCGCCACTGGAATGGCGGGCCCGACCCTGCTCTGGCTGCGCGAGAACGAGCGAGAGCTCTACCGCCGGGCGCATTGGGCGCTGCAGCCGAAGGACTGGCTGCGATTACGCCTCATCCACGAGGCGGCGACCGAGCCGAGCGATGCCTCCGCCACACTGCTCTACGACCTGAGCACGGACTACTGGGCCAAGGACATCATCGACGAACTCGGCCTCCGCATCGACTTCCTGGCGCCCATCCGCGAGTCGGTGGAGATCTGCGGCGTGCTCGCGGGGCCGGCGGCCGAGCACCTCGGCCTGCGTCCGAATCTCCCGGTGGTCGGCGGAGCGGCCGACACCGCCGCCGCGGCGCTGGCGGGGGGCCTGCTCGATCCGGGGCCGGTGCAACTGACGATCGGGAGCGGCGCGCAGGTGGTTGCGCCCCGCGATCGGCTGGCGATCGATCCTACCGGGCGAACGCATCTCTACCGCGCGGCGGCGCCCGACCGCTGGTACGCGATGGCGGCGATGCAGAATGCGGGCATCGCCCTGGAGTGGGTGCGCACCATGCTCGGTGCCACCTGGGATGAGGTCTACACCGAAGCATTCGCGGTTCCCGCCGGCGCCGAAGGCCTCGTCTTCCTACCGTACCTTACCGGCGAGCGGACTCCGTACTTCGATCCGCTCGCGAGGGGCGGCTGGATCGGCCTCCGTCTCAGCCATTCCCGCGGCCACCTTTTGCGCGCCGCGCTCGAAGGGGTCGCGTTTGCGGTCCGCCAGGGACTCGAGGCATTGCTCGCCACGGGCGTGGCAGCGCGGGAGCTGCGGCTGGCCGGTGGCGGCTCCTTCGATCCGCGCTGGCGCCAGCTTCTGGCCGACGTGCTCGAGCAACCGTTGCTGGCGACCGCGGCCACGTCCGCCTCGGCGCTCGGCGCCGCGCTCCTGGCCGGCGTCGGGTTCGGCGCCTGGCCAGACCTACAGCGCGTTGCGGCGCTGGCCGCACCACCAACCCTGGTGGCGACGCCCGGGTCGTCGGCGGCCGACGCATACGAGGCCGCCTACCTGCATTACCGCCAGCTCTATCTCCCGATCGCCGCGGCGCTTTCGGGTTAGCTCCAGCCGGTGCGGCGCTTCAGCCACTCGAGCGCGGGCAGCCCCTGGTCACGCTGAAACGCCCGCACGGTGGGAAGCCCGGGTGGCGGCGGAAGACGCGACCCGAAGATCATGAATCCCGCAACGGCAGCAACGACGGCCGTCACGTGCGCATCCGGCGCGCGATATCCGAGCGGATGGGCATCGAAAATCTCCCAGGGCTTGGGGCCACCTTGCATCGCGACGCTCGGCAACATGAACGCCAGGTCGACCCAGGCCGCTCCGCGGCTCGCCCAGGGCCAGTCGATGAAGAAGACTCGAGAGGGCGTGAGCAGGATGTTGTCGGCCCGCAGGTCGGCGTGCAGGAGGGTTGTCCCTGCCGAGGCGGCATCCGGTGACAGCGCCTCGAGGGCAACCAGCTCGGCGAGGTGTCGCTGAGCCCAGGGGTCGATGCCTCGCAGGTCTTCTTGGCCCGACTCGACTCGGGCTGCGAGGCGCCTCCAGCCGGCAAAGACCATCGGCATCAGTTCGCTCACGGGCTCCACGGCGATCGGTGCAGGAGTCAGGCTCGCGCTCAACTCCTCGACCGCACGCAGGACTCG
>VBFF01000063.1:7967-11204 GCA_005889285.1 Chloroflexota bacterium | reverse complement strand
GCTTGCGCTTTAGCTGCACCCGGCCATCCTCGAGCCGTGCCGCCTCGACCATCTCGTTGGCGAGGAGATTGATCTGGAAGGCTTTCGCCCGCAACATGGGTAGCACCGGCCGCAACCGCTGTGGCACCGGCCCCAGGGACTCGTCCTCGATCATCGAGAGGTAACCGCCCAGGGTGGCGGCCGGTCCGCGAAGCTCGTGTGACGCCAGGCGCAGAAACTCCGACTTTGCCTGTTCCAAACTGGCGAGGTGGTCCGCCTTTTTGCGCAGCCGGTTCGCTTCGAGTTCTTGTCGGTGCCGGGCTTCCAGCTTTTCCTGCGTCTGCTCTGCCAGGACCAGGACATGGCTGACGCGACCCAGCCTCAAGAGCGGATAGGCATCGATGTTCAGGATCCGGTTGGTTGGCTGCCCGCCCTCCGCCGTGAAGTAGCTCTGCGGTTCGCGACTGACGCGGACGAGCCTGAAGAGCTCGATGACGGCGTCGTGCTCCGCACGGTTGAAAACCTCACCGACCAGCTGCCCGTCCGCCGGCATTCGGTCGAGGGCCAGCACGCGGGCGAACACCTGGTTGCCGTATCGGAACCTGAACCCCTGCGCGTCCAACTCGAACAGCGCCACTCCCACCGGCAACACTTCCAGGACACGGGGCAGCAACTCGTTCGCCGGGCGTGACCTCGCTCGCTTGGGGAGGGGGCGCTCCGGCGGAGCCGTATTCGAGTGAATCATCGTATTCATGACCTGATATCGCTATTCTACGATTCTTGTATAGTCGCGACGTCTGCGCCGATCTCAGGTGGGCCGATCGCGAATACAGCCTTCGGACGATGTGACACCAAGCATATAAGAATTCGCAAAAGAACTCGAAGCGCCGCAATACGGCCGCCAGTACACTGTCGTGAATGACCGACGCCTCGGCCCCGCAGCGGCTCGCGCCCACCACTGACGGAGGCCCGGTCGGGCCGGTCATGGTCATCGGCGGCGCCGAGGACAAGCTGGGCGAGCGGGTCATCCTCTCGCGCTTCGTCGAGCTTGCGGGCGGTGATCCGGCACGGATCGCGGTCATCAGCACCGCCTCCTCCCTCGGCGACGCGGCCACCGACCTCTACCGCCACGTCTTCGCGCGGGCCGGCGCCGCGAAGGTCATCGGACTCCGCCCCGAAACCCGCGAAGAGGCGAACGACCCGGAGACGATCGAGGCTCTAAAAGACGTCACCGGCATCTTTATGACCGGCGGAAACCAGCTCCGGCTCTCGTCGGTGATTGGCGGAACCAGGCTCGGCGCCGCCATTCTCGACGCCCACGGCCGGGGCATTGTGGTGGCCGGCACATCCGCTGGCGCGAGCGCGGTGGCGACGCACATGATGGCGTTCGGTAGCTCGGGCGCCACTCCGAAATACCGCATGGCGAACGTCTCGGTCGGCCTCGGGCTGTTGGTCAACGTCGTCGTCGATCAGCATTTCGAGCAGCGCACGCGCCTCGGGCGGCTTCTCGCCGTTGTCGCGCAATCTCCCTCGCTGATCGGCCTCGGTCTCGACGAGGACACCGCGGCCATCGTCGACGCCAACGACGTCCTCGAAGTCATCGGGCGCGGCTCGGTGACGATCGTCGACGGGACGGATGTGATCACCGACGCGTTCCAGACGACGGGCCACAAGCCGATGATGGTGTCGAACGCCCGCCTCCATTCACTCCCCGCGGGTTATCGATTCGACCTGCGCGCACGACGCGTCCTGCCTTTGCTCGTCACCAAAAACGAGCACATCGCACGGCTGGCGCAGGGCCGCGTGAAGAAGATGGTGCGCCGTCTCGAGGATCGAAAGGCGTCGGAGTGAGCCGTTCGCGCATGGAGACGCGAGTCGAGCGCGACGAGGACGCCAAGCACGAGCCTGTCGAGAAGAAACCGCCGTTAAAGCCCGATCTCAAGATCCTGGAGAGCCAGGTGCTGCGCGGCCCCAACTACTGGTCGTATGACCCGGCGATCCGCCTGCTCGTGGACCTCGGTTCGCTAGAGCACTGGCCCTCGAACACCATTCCGGCCTTCAATGACGCGCTGATCGACCTACTGCCGGGTCTTCACGACCACGGGTGCTCGCTCCACCACCCGGGCGGCTTCATCGAGCGCCTCCGCGACGGCACCTGGATGGGCCACGTCGGCGAACATGTCGCGCTCGAGCTCCAGCGCGAAACCGGTGCGACCACGACCCGAGGCAAGACCCGGCGGGCCGGCACGCCCGGCTATTACCACGTCGTCTACGGCTACAACGAGGAGCAAGTCGGGCTGGCAGCCGGCAAGCTCGCCGTCCGGCTGCTCAATCACCTCGTGCAGGCGAATCCGACCTTCGACTTCGTCGCCGAGCTCGAAAGCCTGGTGCTGCTGGCTGACCAGGCGGCCTTCGGCCCTTCGACCCAGGCGATTCTCGACGAGGCAGCCCGCCGGGACATCCCCTACATCCGGCTCAACGATCAGTCGTTTGTCCAGCTCGGCCAGGGCAAATACCAGCAGCGGATCCGTGCCACCATGACCTCCCGCACCTCGGCATTGGGCGTCGACATCGCGGGGGACAAGAAGCTGACCACGTCGCTGCTCGCCTCCGCCGGACTGCCGGAGGCCGCCGCGGTGGCCGCCCGCATCGGCTACCCGGTCGTCCTCAAACCGCTGGACGGTAACCACGGGCGTGGCGTCAGCCTCGACCTGCGTACCGAGGAAGATGTCCGCCAGGGCTACGAGCGGGCCATCCGCCAAACGCGTAGCGGCGTTGTCGTGGTGGAGAGCTTCATCAAGGGCAACGACTATCGCGTGCTCGTGATCGGCGGTCACATGGTCGCGGTTGCGGAGCGCGTCCCGGCGCAAGTCATCGGCGACGGCGAGCACACCGTACGCGCGCTGGTGGATATCACCAACCGCGACCCCCGCCGCGGCATCGGCCACGAAAAGGTCCTGACCCGCATCAAGATCGACGAGGCCGCCGGGGAGCTCGTCAAGCGGCAGGGCTACGGCCTCGACGAGGTTCCGCCCAAAGACGCCGTCGTCAAGCTGGCGGCCACCGCCAACATGTCCACCGGCGGCATCTCGATCGACCGAACCATGGAGGCGGACCACGACAACGTCGAGATCGCCGAGGAGGCGGCGCGCGTGGTCGGCCTCGACGTGGCGGGCATCGATTTCCTCACCCCCGACATCTGTCAGCCGGTGCGCGAGACCGGCGGGGCGATCGTCGAGGTCAATGCCGCCCCCGGCT
>VBFF01000063.1:0-7953 GCA_005889285.1 Chloroflexota bacterium | reverse complement strand
GAAGGCGAGCCCCAGTATGTCGCGAAGGCGGTCATCGACCTCCTTTTTCCCCAGGGGACACCGGCACGCATCCCGATTGTGGCGGTCACCGGCTCGAACGGCAAGACGACGACGGCCAGGATGATCGCCCATATCGTCAGGGGGCTCGGCCACAAGGTCGGGATGACGACTACCGATGGGATTTACATCGACGGCCGGCTGGTCAAGCAAGCTGACGCCAGCGGCCCGCGTTCGGCGCGCATGGTGCTGCAGAATCCGCGCGTCGATTTTGCCGTCTTCGAAGTCGCGCGTGGCGGGATCCTGCGCGAGGGGCTTGGCTACAGCGCCAACGACGTCGCGGTCGTGCTCAACGTCACCGGCGACCACATCGGCCTCAAGGAGGTCAACTCATTGCGGCAGCTGGCCGCGATCAAGCGAGTCATCGTCGAGGCCGTCCCACGCAGCGGCACCGCCGTCCTCAACGCCGACGATGAGCTGGTCGCCGAGATGCGGACCCACTGCAGCGGTTCGGTGATCCTCTTCTCGATGCGCGACGACAACGAGCTCGTCGACCGCTGGGTGCGCCGCGGTCGAAAGGCGTTTGTCATCGCAAAGCAGCCGGGCGGGGGCGAGATGATGGTGTTGCGCGAAGGCCGGCGGACCACCCAGATCGCCTGGGTTCACCTGATCCCGGCCACCTTCGAGGGGCGAGCCCGGGCCAACGTCCAGAACGCGCTGGCGGCAGCCGCGGCGGCGCACGCCGCCGGCGCGCACCTCCATGACATCCGGCAGGGGCTGCGCGGCTTCCATCCGTCGTTCCACGAAGCGCCCGGACGCCTCAACATGTTCGAGCTGCACGGCGTCAAGGTGATCGTCGACTACGCACACAACCCGCACGGTCTCGCGCTCGCCGGCGATTTCGTCGAACGGCTGACCGCGCCTGGCGTCAACGGGCCGGAGCCGGGTCGGCGCATCGCCGTGATCGCCACGCCGGGCGATCGGCGCGACGAGGACATGCGCGAGCTCGGGCGCGTTGCCGCGCGCGTCTTCGACATCCTGATCGTGCGCGAAGATGCGAACCCACGCGGCCGCCAGCGGGGCGAGATCGCCCAGCACGTGATGGAGGGCATCAAAGCCGCGGCCGAGAGCCGCGTGCAGAGCGCCGAGATCATCATCGACGAGACACCGGCGATCGATGCCGCGCTCGGCCGGGCGACAGCGGGCGACGTCGTGCTGCTCTGCGTCGACAAGCCCGCCGACACCTGGCGCAACCTCGAGGCACGCCGGGCGCTTCCCGTCTCGCCCGGGACTTAGCCCCGGCCGCGGCGGGCCAATTCCCGGATGCGGGCTGGCCCCACCGACATCCCGCCCCGTTCGCGCAGATACTGGAAGACTTCGGGCCGCTGCGCCAGCGCCTCCAGTTCGGTCTGAAATACGGGTGCCGATGGCTTGCCGCCATCGCTAAGTCCCGCCTGCAGCCGATCGGCCAGGTCCTGCGGATCCCGGCCGCGCAGGTAGCGGTGAAGATGCGCGATGGCGACCCGGTCGGGACCGCGCGCCGCCGTGTAGCCAAGACGGTGGAGGATGGCGTTGGTCCGGTCTCCGGCCGAGCCAAACGCCAGGAAGATGCGGCCGCCCGGCGCGCGCAACCCCTGGCAGATCTCGATCAAGCCTCGCATGCCGTCTTCGTTGTGGGCGTAATCGATCACGACCACGCGGCCGTCGACCTCGAAGAGGTTGGCCCGTCCGGGATTGCGTTCCGGGTCCAGCACGAAGGTGCGCAGCCCCTCGACGACGGCCTCCTCGGGTAGGCCGGCCCCGAGCGCGGCGGCCGCCGCGGCCATCGCATTGCGGAGGTTATAGCTGGAGATCCCGGCCAGGGTGACCGGCACCTCGTCGACCGGCAGCAGCCGGTGCGCGTGGCGGCGAGACGTCATCACCACCAGGGCGCCGTCGAGGACCGAGATGGCGCGCCCGCCCTCGGCGAGGGTGGTGCGGATCGCCGGGTGGTCGGCGTCGAGTGAGAAGAGCCAGGGCCGGCCCGCGGCCAGTCGCCGCATCGCCAGCACCCGCGGATCGTCGGCGTTGAGCACGTCCCAGCCCTCGGGCTGCGTGATTCGTGTGATCGTGGCTTTGACCTCCGCCAGCTGGTCGAGCGTGCGGATCCCGTACTGGTCGAGGTGGTCCTCGGTCACGTTGGTCACCACCGCCACGTCGTTGTGGTCGGTGCCCATCCCTCGAAGCAGGATCCCGCCGCGCGCCGTTTCCAGCACGGCGAGATCGATGTCCGGCTGGGCCAGTGCCCGCGCTGCCCCGCTGAACCCGGAATAGTCGCCCGCCTCGATCAGCTCGTCGTCGCGATAGACGCCGTCGGTCGTCGTGTAGGCAACGCGCTGCCCGGCCGTTCGGGCCAGTGCCGCGATCAATCGCACCGTCGTGGTCTTGCCGTTGGTTCCCGTCACCGCGATGATGGGAATGGTGGGGCGCAGCACCGTCGGCGCCGCGCCGGGCTCCGTTCGGTCGAGGCGATCCGCCGCTGCGGCGATGGCGCCATCCAGCGATCGTCGACCGTCGAGGCACAGCTCGAGCAGCGGGGCAAGCTCGCGCGCAAAGGCTTCCGCGGCTCGCTGCCGTCGCCACACGAAGGCGATCACGATCTCCTCGGCCCCCGGTCCAGGGCGGCCCCGGATCGCGAGATGCGTCGCCGTGGCCTCGGCCAGGAGGCGTGCGACGTGCACCGCGAAGCGGGCGACGTAGCGGCGCCGCTGGTCGCTGTCGGGCGCGCCTGGCGCTGCCACCGGTCTGAAGCCCGTCCGCCTCGTGAGTCGCTGCGCTCGCTCCTCCGCTAGGGCAAGCCAGGGGACGACGCGCAGCGTCAGCTTGATGGCGGGCTTGGTGAAATAGAGGTTGGGACCGTCGAGCACACGCAACTCGACGACCGTCACGGATTGCGCAGCTAGCTGAGGGTTCCTCCCGCGCCGCCGACGTGACCGTGCGCTTCCGACACGGTGTCGTGAAGCCGCCCCAGCAGGTGGCGATACTCCGTCATCAGCTGACGGGTGCGCTCCCGGACACGACGGTAGTCGTCGATCGCCGGACGGGCCGCCGGCGTTTGCTCCACGAACGGCTGAAGGGCGGAACCAAGCTCACGGGCTTTTTCCGCCATCACGCAGAGGATCTCCCGCGTCAGCTCCGGAGACAAGCCCTCCATGATGTCGGCGTAGCCCTGCATCAGCGACAGGTGGGTGCGGACGGTGATGGCCACCCTGGAGGCGGGCTCGTCGGCCGCAGGGCGCCGGGGTCGAAGTTGAAGCACCTTTGGTGTCGACAGTGGGCGTCTCATGCGGTGAAGACCAGCCCGTAACCGCGGCGCGGTTCGCTGACGAGCCGAGCGGGGACCCCGGTGGTTGCCAGGTGCCGCCTCAGGCGGACGACGTAGGTGCGAAGTTGTTCCGCGGAAAGCTCAGGGGCCGCCCAGGCGAGGCTGACCAGCTGGGTCGCGGGGAAGAACTGGCCGGGCCGACGGGCGAGGAAAGCCAGCAACTCGGCCTCCCGACGCGTCAGGGTCAGCCGCCGGCCGGCGTAGTTGAGCACCCGCCGCCGAACATCGAGATCGAGGCCGGCCAGCTCCCAGAGGCGCCGCTCCCAGAAATCGAGCCGTGACTGCAAGCGCCGCAGGTGGCCCTCCATCCCGCGCTCATCCGCGTCGCTGGCGTTCGACCCGTCGGCTTCCATGTTGCCGCCCTTCTCCCGCCGCAGCCGGCTCAGGGTCCGGTCGGCGAAGGTGACCAACTCGCGGTAGATCGTGACCCACTGCCGGGCATCATCGAGGTCCCTGGTGTCCGGCATCTCGCCCTGGATCAGGTAGAGCTCGGTCATGGGCTGGCTGGGCGTATTCACGCGGGCCATCAAGTCGATACTACGCTTCCCCAGCCGAAGCGCACTAACGAGATTGGAGGGGTAGCATGAACCGAGGGAGCGGGAGGAGTTGGTCCAACAGGTGTCACGGTCGAAGGAGCCGGGGGATGTCGACGCGCCGCAGACGTCCCGGTACTTTCCCGGCGCGCAGTTCGACGTGGTCGCCCTGGCCTCGTCCGCCGGTGGCATCGCGGCCATCAGCCATATCCTGGAGAGCCTGCCCGCCGGCTTTCCGGCGGCGATCGTCGTCGTCCAGCATCTCGATCCGCGCCATCGCAGCCTGATGGCCGAGATTCTCCGGCGGCGCACGCCGCTCGAGGTGGTGCAGGCCGCCGAAGGCGACCGGATCCGGCCGGGCACGGTGCACATCGCGCCGCCCGATCGCCACCTTCTGGTCAATCGCGATGGAAGCCTCTCGCTTTCGCACTCGGAACTGGTGCATTTCGTCCGACCAAGCGCGGACCTGCTCTTCGAGTCGGTGGCGGCGAGCTACAGAGAGCGGGCGATCGCCGTGGTCCTGACCGGAACCGGCAGCGACGGATCGCTCGGCGTCGGGGCCATCAAGAAGATGGGGGGCACCGTGATCGTCCAGGACCAGGAGTCCGCGGAGTTTTTCGGAATGCCGTCGGCGGCGATCAAGTCGGGCCATGCCGATTTCATCCTGAGGCTCGACGAAATCCCCTCGGCACTCACGACCCTGGTGACGGAGGGGGTGGTTCGGTGAGCGAGGAGCCGATGGGTCCCGACTTTGCGCGCCTTCTGGAGCACATTCGTGACACCCGCGGCTTCGACTTCAGCGGCTACAAACGGACGACGCTGGTACGCCGGGTCACCAAGCGGATGACGCAAGTCGGCGTCAAGGATTATGCGGATTACCTCGAGTACCTGGAGGCGAACCCCGACGAGTTCGCCGCTCTCTTCAACACCATCCTCATCAACGTGACCAGTTACTTTCGAGATGCCCAGGCGTGGGAATACCTGCAACAGGAAATCCTGCCCCGGATCATTTCGAGCAAGGCGCAATTCGAGCCGATCCGCGTCTGGTGCGCCGGCGTCGCCTCCGGCGAGGAGGCCTACAGCGTCGCCATGCTGCTCTGCGAAACGCTTGGGGTCGCGGCGTACCGGCAACGAACGAAGATCTATGCCACCGACGTCGACGACGACGCACTCACCCGAGCGCGCCAGGGCCGAGCCGCCGCCAAGGACCTGGAGGAAGTCCCGGCCGCCCTGAGGGAGAAATACTTCGAGGCCGAGGGCGACTATTACATGTTGCAGGATGCGCCGATCTCACGGATCGATCTGCTGATCTCGCGCAACACGCTCATGTACTTCGAATCGGAGGCACAAGCCAAGATCCTGGCCCGCCTCCACTACGCCCTGACCGAGAAGGGCTACCTCTTCCTGGGCAAGGCCGAAATGCTCTTGCGGCGAGGCGAGCTCTTCGCCCCGGTCGAGCTGAAGCATCGGGTCTTCACCAAAGTACCGAAGGATACGATTCGGGATCGACTCGTCGTCCTCGCCCAGGGCGGCAACCTGGATCCCCCCAACCATCATTCACGCCAGGGTCGTGTGCGCGAGCTGGTCGCCGACGCGCTACCGGTCGCTCACCTCGTCGTCGACACCGCCGGGTCTGTCACGTCGGTCAACGAACGCGCGCGCAACGCCTTTGGCCTGGTCACCGCTGACATCGGCCGGCCCCTTCAAGACCTCGAGATTTCCTACCGACCGGTCGATCTGCGTTCGATGATCGATGAGGCGTACCAACAGCGGCGGCCGGCGAGCGTCCGCGACGTGGAGCGGCGGGGTTCGAACGGCGACACCCAGTTTTTCGACGTGGAGGTCGTCCCGCTGCTCGACAAGGGGACCCCGCTCGGCGCCAGCATCTCGTTTATGGACGTTAGCGGATACAACCGCGTCTATCGAGATCTCGAGCGGTCCAAGCATGACCTGGAAACCGCGTCCGAGGAATTGCAGTCGACGAACGAAGAGCTCGAGACCACCAACGAAGAGCTGCAGTCGACCGTCGAAGAGCTGGAAACCACCAACGAGGAGCTCCAGTCGAGCAACGAGGAGCTCGAGACGATGAACGAGGAGCTGGAGTCGACGAACACGGAGTTGCAGACGATCAACACCGAGTTGCAGGACCGCAGCATCCAGCTCGACCGCGTCAACACCTTCATGGAACTGATCATGGCCAACCTCCAGCTCGGGGTGGCCGTGCTGGACAAGGACCTGCGGGTTCAGCTCTGGAACCGGCGCGCCGTCGACCTCTGGGGTCTTCAGGCAGACGAGACCCTCGGCCAGCCTCTGCTCGGGCTCGACATCGGCCTGCCGCTGGCGGAGCTGGCCAATCCGATCAAGAAATGTCTCAACGGAAACGACGGATTCCAGGAAATGATGGTGGACGCGACCAATCGCCGGGGGAAGAGCTTCACCTGCCGCGTGCAGTGCACGGGCATGGGAGGGGTTGAGGGCGCGCGGAGTGTGATCCTGTTGATGGAGGCGGTCGAGCCCGGGCTAGCCGGCCGCTGACCCTCGGAGGACGCCTTGGCATTCCGGACAGGCGATCCGAGTGTGGGTGACGATCAGGCGCGCGATGTCCGCCACAGACGCCACGTGCTGCGGATGCCCGATCTCGATCGCATTGCGGGGCATCTGCGGAAACAAGGCCTCCGCGGGGTCCTGCACAATGGCGCTGCCGCCGTGCTGGCGAATCACCCGAAGGCCCACGCTTCCGTCGTCCAACGCGCCGGAGAGAACCACGCCGATGACCCGGTCCTGGTACGAACGCGCTGCACTGCAAAATAGCGCATCGATCGCCGGGCGATGTCCGTTCTCCTTCGGCCCGCCGCTGAGCATGACGCGTCCAGGCTCCACCAGGAGATGTAGATCGGGTGGCGCGACATAGACCCGGCCGCGCAGAATCGGCTCGCCCTCGACAGCAACCGCCGCACCCAGCGCTCCATGCCGGCTAAGGATTTTCGGCAAGAGGCCGTCGGCATCCGGCAGGGTGTGGATCGTCACGAAGATCGCCGCGTCGAGTTCTGCGGGAAGATGGGAAACGAGCGCGCTCAATGATTCGATCGCTCCCGCGGATCCGCCGATCACAACGACGTCGCGTGACGCGATCACATTTTCACTCTAGAGGCCGCTCGGCTGGCGACCCAAATCGCCGCTGCGGGGTTTGCAGCTTTTTTTGCGTACGCTCAGGCGCGGATCGCGGCGCCAGTCACATGCCGGATGTGCTCGGGTGAAGTTCCGCAGCAGCCGCCGACGACACGGGCCCCGGCGCGGACGAAGCGCGTCGCGTAATCGGCCATCTCCTCCGGTCCCGTCTCGTAATGCGCCACGTCACCAACCATACGCGGCAGGCCGGCGTTCGGCTTGATCCACAGCGGGATGCCGCTGTTGACGCCCGCCAGCTCGTTGACAACCCGTTCCATGTCGGCCAGCGACCGGCCGCAGTTCGCGCCGATGGCGGCCACACCGAGCGGGGCGATCGCCTCGACCATTCTGGTCGGGCTCAATCCCATCATGGTGCGAGTGCCCCGGTCGAAACTGAAGGTAACGGCCAGCGGCAGCGCGCTGGCCTCTCGAATCCCTTCGATAGCTGCCAGCGCCTCGTCCAGCGCGAAGAAGGTCTCCAGCAATAGCAGGTCGACGCCACCCTCCTCGAGCGCGGCGGCCTGCTCTCGATAGGCTTCGGCAGTGGCGGCGGCCGTCAGCTCACCGAGCGGTTCCATCAGCATCCCGGTGGGTCCCATCGAGCCGGCGACGAGCACGCCGTCGCGCGCCGCCGACGCCTGGCGCGCCAGCTCGGCGGCTCGACGATTCAACTCGGTCGCGCGTCCGGCATAGCGCGATTCGCGAAGTCGCAGTGAGGTCCCTCCGAAGGTATCGGTGAGGATGATGTCGGCACCGGCGTCGATGAAGGCGGCGTGGAGGCCGCGGACCTTATCGGGCTCGTCGAACACCCACTCTTCCGGAGCGACTCCGATCGCCATCCCCATCTGCTGATAGTTGGTGGCGGTGGCGCCATCCGCCACGAGGATCTCG
>VBFF01000062.1 GCA_005889285.1 Chloroflexota bacterium | reverse complement strand
GTCATCCTGCCCGACCCGGTGTACACACACGAGGGCGTAGCTAAGTTCGTCAACGTCGTGATGCAACGGGGCAAGCGGAGCACGGCCGAACGGGTCGTCTACGGCTCGCTCGATCGGATCAAGAAGGTCGCCAAGAAGGACCCGATCGAGGTCTTCGACGCGGCGCTCAAGAACGCGACGCCCGTGCTCGAGGTCAAGCCCCGCCGGATCGGCGGCGCCACCTACCAGGTGCCGGTCGAGATCCGGCCGGACCGCCGCTCGGCGCTGGCCCGGCGCTGGATCGTGCGTTACGCCCGGGCCCGATCGGGGAAATCTATGCAGGAGAAGCTCGCCGGGGAGCTGATGGATGCCGCCAACGGCGTGGGCGCCACCATCAAGCGCCGCGAAGAGACGCACAAGATGGCTGAGAGCAACAAGGCCTTCAGCCACTTCAGGTACTAGGAAATTGGCAGAAACAAAAATGGCTCGCACTTACCCGCTGGACAAGGTTCGGAACATCGGCATCATGGCCCACATCGATGCCGGGAAGACGACCACGACCGAACGCATCCTCTTCTATGCGGGCCGGATCCACAAGATGGGTGAGGTCCACGACGGCGCCGCCACGATGGACTGGATGGTGCAGGAACAGGAGCGCGGCATCACCATCACCTCGGCGGCCACGGTGGCGAACTGGCGCGGCCACCGGATCAATATCATCGACACACCCGGGCACGTAGACTTTACGGTCGAAGTCGAGCGCAGCCTGCGCGTCCTCGACGGCGCGGTCGCGGTCTTCGACGCCGTCGCCGGGGTCGAGCCGCAGTCCGAGACCGTCTGGCGGCAGGCCGACCGCTACGAGGTCCCCCGGATCGCCTTCATCAACAAGATGGACCGCATGGGGGCCGACTTCTTCGCGGCCTGGAAGTCGATCCGCGAGCGCTTGGGGGCGAATGCCGTCCCGATCCAGCTCCCGATCGGCAGCGAGGAGAAGTTCGAAGGCGTGGTCGACCTTATTAATAAGGTTGCCATTACCTATACCGACGACCTGGGCACCACGATCGAGACCGAAGAAGTCCCGGCCGAGATGAAGGAGCAGGTCGAGCTCTATCACAAGCAGTTGGTCGAGGCGGTCGCCGAGTTCGACGACGTGCTGCTGCAGAAGTACCTGGACGACAAGCCGATCAGCGGCCCCGAGATCGTGGCCGCGCTGCGCAAGGGCACCATCTCGAACCGCCTGGTTCCGGTGCTCGCCGGCGCGGCGCTCCGCAACCGCGGGGTGCAGCCGATGCTGGACGCCATCGTCGACTTCCTGCCCTCGCCGCTGGACAAGCTGGGCGTGGAAGGGATCAACCCCAAGAGCAACGCCACGGAGACGCGCAAGCCCGCCGACAACCAGCCCTTCGCGGGTCTCGCCTTCAAGATCGCCACCGATCCCTACGTCGGCAAGCTGACGTTCTTCCGAGTCTATGCGGGCACGCTCAAGTCCGGCTCCTACGTTTGGAATGCGACCCGCGGCACGAAGGAGCGGGTCGGCCGCATCCTCCAGATGCACGCCAACCACCGCGAGGAGATCCCCGAGGTCTACGCGGGCGACATCGCCGCCGCGATCGGCCTGAAGCAGACGACGACCGGGGACACCCTCGCCGACGAGAACAACCCGATCCTGCTCGAGTCGATCGTCTTCCCGGACCCGGTCATCAGCGTGGCGATCGAGCCGCGCACCAAGGTGGACCAGGAGAAGATGGGCCAGGCGCTCGCCAAGCTGGCCGAGGAGGACCCGACCTTCAAGGTCCGCACCGACGAGGAGACCGCCCAGACCATCATCTCCGGGATGGGCGAGTTGCACCTCGAGATCATCGTCGACCGGATGCTGCGCGAGTTTGCGGTCGACGCCAACGTCGGCAAGCCACAGGTCGCCTACCGGGAGACGATCAAGCGCAAGGCGCACGGCGTCGGCCGCTTCATCCGCCAGTCCGGTGGTCGCGGCCAGTACGGCCACGCCGAGATCAACATCGAGCCGAATGAGGCGGGCAAGGGGTTCGAGTTCGTCAACAAGATCGTCGGTGGCTCGATCCCCAAGGAGTACCACTCCGCGGTGGAGAAGGGCATCATCGAGGCGCTCAACAGCGGCGTGCTGGCGGGCTTCCCGGTGGTCGACGTCAAGGCGACGCTGGTCGATGGCTCCTACCACGAAGTCGACTCCAACGAGATGGCCTTCACCATCGCCGGGTCGATGGCCGCCAAGGACGGCATGCAGAAGGGCCAGCCGACCCTGCTCGAGCCGATCATGAAGGTCGAGGTCGTCATGCCCGAGGAGTTCATGGGCGAGATCCTCGGCGATCTGTCATCGCGCCGCGGCCAGATCCTCGGTATGGAAGGCCGGGCCACCATGCAGGTGGTGCGCGCCTATGTGCCGCTGGGCAACATGTTCGGTTATGCCACCGACCTGCGGTCCAAGACCCAGGGTCGCGCCGTGTACAGCATGGAATTTCATCACTATCAAGAAGTCCCGAAGTCGATCGCCGAAGAGATCGTTGCGAAGTCGAGAGCCTAAGGAGGATTCGAAGAAGGAGTAACAATGGCGAAGAAGAAGTACGAGCGCACCAAGCCGCACGTGAACGTGGGGACCATCGGTCACATCGACCATGGCAAGACCACGCTGACCGCGGCCATCACGAAGGTTCTGTCAAAGAAGGGATTCGCTGAATTCCGCTCCTTCGATTCGATCGACAACGCTCCCGAGGAGAAGGCTCGCGGCATCACGATCGCGACCGCCCATGTCGAGTACGAAACCGAGAAGCGGCACTACGCGCACGTCGACTGCCCCGGGCACGCGGACTACATCAAGAATATGATCACCGGCGCCGCCCAGATGGACGGCGCGATCCTGGTCGTCGCTGCTACCGACGGCCCGATGCCCCAGACCCGGGAGCACATCCTGCTGGCGCGCCAGGTTGGCGTGCCGCGGATCGTCGTCGCCCTCAACAAGGTCGACGCGGTGGATGACCCCGAGATCCTGGAGCTGGTCGAGCTCGAGGTCCGCGAACTGCTCTCGAAGTACGAGTTTCCTGGCGACGACATCCCGGTCGTCAAGGTCTCGGCGCTCAAGGCGCTCGAGGGCGACGCCCAGTGGGAAGACTCGATCATGAAGTTGATGGATGCGGTCGATAGCTATATCCCGGTTCCGGAGCGGGCCCTCGACAAGCCGTTCATGATGCCCATCGAGGACGTCTTCTCGATCGAAGGTCGCGGCACGGTCGTCACCGGCCGGATCGAGCGCGGCCAGGTCAAGGTCAACGAAGAGGTCGAGATGGTCGGCATCAACGACACGCGCAAGACGGTGGTGACCGGCGTGGAAATGTTCCACAAGCTGCTGGATTCCGGCCAGGCGGGCGACAACGTCGGCTGCCTGCTGCGCGGCATCAAGCGCGAGGAGGTCGAGCGCGGCCAGGTGCTGGCCAAGCCCGGCTCGATCAAGCCGCACACCGAGTTCGACTCGCGCGTCTATGTCCTCACCAAGGAGGAGGGCGGCCGCCACACGCCGTTCTTCAAGGGGTACCGCCCGCAGTTCTACGTCCGCACCACGGACGTGACCGGCGAGGTCGAGTTGCCCGAGGGCACCGAGATGGTGATGCCGGGCGACAACATCGACATGAAGATCAAGCTCATCACCCCGATCGCGGTCGAGGAGGGGATGCGCTTCGCCATCCGTGAAGGTGGCCGCACGGTCGGAGCCGGCGTGGCGACCAAGGTCATCAAGTAAGGTCGTGGCTCAGAAGATCCGCATCCGGCTGAAGGCCTACGATCACCGCGTCCTCGATCAGGCCGCGGACAAGATCGTGGACACCGCGCGGCGAACGAACGCGTCGACGGCCGGGCCCATCCCGCTGCCCACCGAGGTCAACAAGTGGACGGTGATCCGCTCGCCGTTCATCGACAAGGACTCACGTGAGCAGTTCGAGATGCGCACGCACAAGCGGATCATCGACATCCTCGACCCGAACCCGAAAGTCGTGGACGCCTTGAT
>VBFF01000042.1 GCA_005889285.1 Chloroflexota bacterium | reverse complement strand
TCAACCCGGCGCATGTGCCGCTGCCATTGCTGAGCGCGGCACACGATGCCTGGGACAAGGCCTGCCAGCTGGGCGACCTCTACGGCTACCGCAATGCCCAGGCGACCGTGATCGCGCCCACCGGCACCATCGGCTTCATGATGGATTGCGACACCACCGGCATCGAACCCGACATCGCCCTGGTCAAGTACAAGAAGCTGGTTGGTGGCGGCATGCTCAAGATCGTCAATCAGACGGTGCCCATTGCGCTGCGCCGGATTGGCTATCCCGAGGTCCAGGTTTCCGAGATCCTCCAGTACATCGACGAAAACGACACCATCGAGGGCGCCCCGCACCTTCGGCCGGACGACCTGGCGGTGTTCGACTGCGCGTTCAAGCCCGCCAAGGGATCGAGGACGATCCACTACATGGGGCACGTCAAGATGATGGCGGCGGCGCAGCCGTTCATCTCGGGCGCCATCTCCAAGACCGTCAACATGCCCGAGCAGGCGACGGCCGAGGACATCATGGAGGTCTACCTGGAAGGGTGGCGGATGGGTCTCAAGGCGATCGCCATCTATCGCGACGGCTCCAAGCGCTCCCAGCCGCTCAACACCGCGCTGGACGACAAGAAGACGGCCCGCACGATCGCCGTGGCGGCCTCGGAGGCGCCCAGCGAGCCGGCCCGCGCCATGCGTCACAAGCTGCCGGACGAGCGCCGGGCGATCACCCACAAGTTCGACATCCAGGGCCACGAGGGGTACATCACCGTCGGCATCTACGAGGACGGCACTCCGGGCGAGATCTTCCTGGTGATGTCCAAGGAGGGCAGCACCATCTCCGGGCTGATGGATGCCTTCGCCACCAGCATCTCGCTGGCGCTGCAGTACGGCGTGCCGCTGGAGGTGCTGGTGAAGAAGTTCGCGCACACCCGCTTCGAGCCCTCGGGATTCACCAAGAACCCCGAAATCCCGATCGCGAAGTCGATCACCGACTACATCTTCCGCTGGCTGGCGTCGAAGTTCCTCAGCGGAACCCAGCAGGAAGACATCGGCATCATCCGCCGCGACCCAATCGTCGAGATTGCGGCCTCGTCGGCTCCGGCGCCCGCGCCGGTCAAGCCGGCACCAGCCGATTCGAGCCCGATCAAGATCAGTTTCGTGGGCCAGGAGGACGCGCCGGCGTGCTCCGACTGCGGCTCGATCATGATTCGCAACGGCACCTGCTACAAGTGCCTCAACTGCGGCAGCACCAGCGGGTGCAGTTAGCAAGAAAAACGGAGGAGACCCTCATGGTCTCCTCCTCTCGACCCTCGGAGGCCGCGCAAGCGCATCCACTGTGGTCGCATGAGGGTCCGCAATGTCCGTGCGGAGGCGTAACGGACTGGGATGGAAGGAAATTTCGTTGTCGTGGATGCGGTCTCTATTACGAAACCTGCTGCGATGGCGGTCGCTGTCCCTGAGCGACGAAAAATTCTGAAAAATTCTGTTCATTGACCGACGCGCGGCCCGTCAGGCCGCCGCTCGCGAAAAAATTTGGGCCGAGAGTATGCAAAGCGGCTCATTTCATGCTATGGTCGCACTTAATGAGCGCGCAGCCGCGCTCTGATCGTCGCGTGGATCAGGGCGAGGATTTGAAGAAGGGCAACACTCAAAGAACTCCGCGGACCACATCGATGATGATCAAGGTATGGCTTCACGGATCCCGAGGGTCGATCGCGACACGCCGTCGCTCCCCTCGTTTTTCTCTCTCCTCATTGCTTCCGGTACCCGGCCTCGCCGGCGCCCGCGCGTCCACGGTACCCGTGGCGCTCACGCGCGTTTGGCGGCGGCGTCCAAGCGGCCGACCGGGAGAGTCTTGCTAAGAAGGAGGTGACCTGGAATGGCCGCAAAGAAGAAAGCAGGCGGAAAGAAGAAAGCCGCGAAGAAGTCGTCGAAGAAGAAGTAAGTTAGCTTTTACAGCTGACTTCAATGCAGCCGGTGCCGTTGGGCGCCGGCTGTAGCATTTGTGGGCGATGATCGAGCTCGAGCGTGCCCGCCACTTCCTCAAGGTGCGGCACGACGGCATCCTGGCCACCATCAAGCGCGACGGCCGGCCGCAGCTCTCCAACATCCTCTATTTCGTGGACGACGACGGGCGCGTGAAGATCTCGGTCACCCAGACGCGCGCCAAGACCCACAACCTGCGCCGCGACCCACGCGCCAGCCTGCACGTCCAGGGGCGCGACCGCTACGAGTACCTGGTGGCGGAGGGAACGGTCGAATTCATCGAGGGCGACGGCGTTGCGGAGGCGCTCCGCCACTACTACCGCAAGGTCCGGGGCGAACACCCCGACTGGGCGGAATACGACGCCGCCATGGCCGCCGACCAGCGCCTGCTGCTCGCGATGACGGTCGAGCGCGCCTACGGCCCCCTCCGCTAGCTAGCTGTAGTTCTGCTAGCGGACGGCCAGGCAGGTGACGGTCTTGAAGACCCCGTCGATCTTTTGGATTTTTTCGACGATCACCGATCCGATGCCCGCCACGTCGGGCGCCTCGACCGCGGCGATCACGTCATATTCCCCGGTGATGGCGTCGGCCAGCTCGATGCCTTTGACGCCCTGAAGAGACCTGGCCACCTCGATCGCCTTTCCCGCCGACGCATTGATGAGCACATACGCCCGCATGACACCCTCCTGGACGGATTTGCACTTCAGAATACGGGTTTGGCCGCCGCTAAGATGTGATCATGACGTCCATGACGGCAGTGGTGAAAGCCGCTGCCGGTCCGGGCGCCGAGATCGACCAGGTCGACGTCCCCGAGCCGAAGGGCGCGGACGTCTTGATCGAGGTCGCCGCCTCCTCCATCTGCGGTACCGACGTCCACATCTTCGACTGGAATGAGTGGGCCCAGCGCCACATCAAGCCTCCGCGGGTGTTCGGCCACGAGATGTCGGGGCGGATCGTGGCCACCGGGCCGGACGTCCAAGGCCTCCCGCCCGGGACGTTCGTCGCTGCCGAGACCCACGTCGTCGACCACACCTGCCGCCAGTGCCGCCGTGGGCTCTACCACCTCTGTGAGAACACGCGGGTGCTGGGCGTCGATCGGGACGGGTCGTTCGCGCGCTACGTGCTGCTGCCCGCGGAGAACTGCTGGCGGAACGCCCCGGGGCTGAGCCCCGAGGTCGCCGCCTTGCAGGAGCCGTTCGGCAACGCGGTCCACGCCGCCACGGCCGGTGCGCTCAAAGACAACGCGGTGGCGATCTTCGGGCTGGGTCCCATCGGTCTTTGCGCCGTCGGCATCGCGCGGGCGGAGGGCGCGGCGGCCGTCTACGGCGTCGAGCCCAACCCCTACCGGCGCGAGCTGGCGGAGCGGATGGGTGCGACGGCGGTCCTCGCGCCTTCGGCCTCGACCGTCGACGACATCCGCAAGCTCAACGGTGGAGTGGGCGTGGATGTTGTCCTGGAAATGTCGGGCCATCCGGTGGCGATCGAGCAGGGGCTTCAAGTCCTCCACCGCGGGGGATGGATCAGCCTGCTCGGCATCGGTGACGAGCCGGTCACGCTCGACCTCAACGACCTGGTGGTCACCAAAGGGATCACGATCTACGGCATCTTCGGCCGGCGCATCTGGGACACGTGGGAACGGACCTCGAGCTATCTCAGCACCGGCAAGGTCGACGTCTCGCCGCTCATCACCCACCGCTTCCCGCTCGACGACTTCCAGGAGGCGATGGCCCAGATGAAGAGCGGTCGATCGGGGAAAGTCGTGCTGCTGCCCAACGGCGGTTAGGAGGATCACATGATCACAGAAAAGAAAACCCAGTTCCTTCTTGACGAGCTGGAGCAGCTGCGGCAGCAAGGGCTCTTTCGGCCTCTACGGGTGCTGGGCTCGGCCCAGGACACCGAGGTCGTCGTCGATGGCAAGCACGTCCTCAACCTCTCGTCGAACAACTACCTCGGACTGACGACCCACCCCCGGTTGAAGCAGGCCATGATCGAGGCCACCGAACGGTGGGGGGCCGGCTCGGGGGCCGTGCGTACCATCGCCGGCACCATGACCGTCCACGAGGACCTGGAGCGCCGCCTCGCCGAGTTCAAGCACACCGAAGCCTCGCTCGTCTTTCAATCGGGCTTCACCGCCAACCTCGGCGTCCTCCAGTCTTTGGTGCGCGAGGGCGACGTCATCATCAGCGACGAGTTGAACCATGCCTCGATCATCGACGGCATCCGCCTGTCCAAAGCGGAACGGTCGATCTTCAAGCATCGCGACATGGATGACCTCGAGCGGCACCTGGAAAAGCACCGTGACAAGCGGGTCAAGCTCGTCGTGACTGACGGCGTCTTCAGCATGGACGGCGATATCGCTCCACTGGCGGCGATCGTCGAGCGTGCTGAGCGGTTCCAGGCGCTGGTGATGGTCGACGACGCGCACGCCAGCGGCGTGCTGGGGGCGAATGGACGCGGCTCGGTCAACCACTTCGGCCTCGACGGACGCGTCGACCTCCAGATCGGGACGCTTTCCAAGGCGATGGGGGTGCTGGGCGGTTACGTCGCCGCCCCGCAAGCCGTGCGGGACTTCCTGATCCACCGAGCTCGGCCGTTCCTCTTCAGCACCTCCCATCCACCGGGGGTCGCGGCCGCCTGCATCGCGGCCATCGATGTCCTTCTGGCCGAGCCGGAGCGCATCGAGCGGTTGTGGAAGAACACGGCTCGCTTCAAGGACGGTCTCAAACGGATCGGCTTCGAGACCGGCGCCAGCGAGACGCCGATCACGCCGGTCATCGTCGGCAAGGGCTCGGTGGCCATGGAGTTCTCCGACCGCCTCTTCAAACTGGGGATCTTTGCCCAGGGAATCGGATTTCCGACGGTCCCCGAGGGGCGGGCGCGGATCCGCACCATCGTGACCAGCGTCCACACGGAACAGCAGCTCGACCGGGCGCTGGAGGCCTTCGCCAAAGCCGGCAAGGAACTTGGCGTAATCGCGTAACCTTCACCACGCAAGGTACATATATGGATAGGTCAGCCGCGTGACCGAGCGTTCGGCGGCGGAGCTGCAAGACGAGGCGCGCTTGATCGAAGCCGCCAAGCGGGACCGCAAGGCGTTTGCCGCCCTCTACGACCGCTACTTCGATCAGATTTACTCGTACTGCTACTACCACTCCGGCCGGCGCGAGGAGGCGGAGGACCTGGCGAGCGAGACGTTCCAGCGCGCGCTGGAAGGCCTCGAAAATTTCGAATGGCGAGGAATCCCATACTCAGCATGGCTCTACAAAGTCGCGTCGAACTTGATGTCGAAGCGGCGGCGCCGGCCGCCCTGGATCGAGCTGCCCGATCCGATCGCGGGAAGCGGCGAGAACGATCCCGAGCGGCTTTGGCTGCGCCGGGAACAGGGCGATGAGCTGCACAAGGCGGTCCGCAAGCTGCCCCTCGACCAGCGCGAGGCCGTGCTCCTCAAGTTTGAAGGCCGGCTGCGGAACAAGGAGATCGGTTTGATCATGGGCCGCAGCGAGGGCGCCGTGAAACTCTTGCTCTTCCGCGCCGTCCACGGCCTGCGCCGTCGTATGAGCGAGCAGGAGAAGGGACGATGAATCCGCGGCCGGAGGACATCGACGCTCTGGCCCGCGCGATCGACCGCGTGGTCTTCGCCGAGACGGGTAGCCCCCGACGGCCCGAGACCCAATCGGCGTCGCTGGCCCTCATCTCCTATCTCAACGACAGCTTCCCGCGCATCGCGGTGGCGGCCGGCCGCCGAGAGCGGCTGCAACGGCGGATGATCCGAGCGCTCCGCATTCCCGGCACCCCGGCCTCCCCCGGCTGGCTTCGGCTCGAGGCGGAGATGAACCGGCGCATTGGGAATCTCGATCCCCGGTGGACACCCGTCGTGGGTGGCGCCGCCCTGGTGCTACTGGGCGTCGTCGGCTTCGCGTTCTGGCGTCAGCGTGGTTCCGTGAAGCCGGCGATCGCTTCCCTTCGCTAAGGGGCGTGCGCTGTGAGTCGAGACGACGAGCTCTCCCCCAAGGAAGCCGCCCGCCTGCGCGCCCGGGAACGGAAGGCCCGTCCGCCAGAGATGGTGGTCGATAATGCCGGCGTCAAGCGCATCCAGCTGGCACTCCGCGATCGTTCGACGAGCAAGAAGGTAAAGAAGCCCAAGCAGTAGAGTTAGACCGTGACGCCCATTCGCAAGGCCGTCTTTCCTGCCGCGGGACTCGGCACGCGCTTCTTGCCGGCGACCAAGGCCCAGCCGAAGGAGATGCTGCCGGTCGTCGATAAGCCCATCATCCAGTACGGCGTCGAGGAAGCGGTCGCAGCCGGCATCGACCAGATCATCGTCGTCACCGGCCGGGACAAGCGGGCCATCGTCGACCACTTCGACATCTCCTTCGAGCTCGAACACTACTTGAAGGACCGCGGCAAGACCCGCGAGCTGCAGGTGGTCCGCAAGATCTCGGACATGGTCGACATCACCTACATCCACCAGAAAGAGCCGCTGGGTCTCGGCCACGCCGTGCTGATGGCGAAGGACGTCGTCGGCAATGAGCCGTTCGCCGTCTTCCTCGCCGACGACATCATCCGCTCGCAGACGCCGGCGATCAAGCAGATGATCGACGTCTATGCGCAGCAGCAGGTCTCGGTGCTGGCGCTGCAGCGCGTCGCCGACGACCAGGTTTCGCGCTACGGCATCGTCAAGGTTGCCCGCAGCGACGGCCGGATCCACGAGGTCGTCGACATGGTGGAGAAGCCGGAACCGGGAAAGGCGCCCTCGAACCTCGCCATCCTCGGTCGCTACGTGCTCAAGCCGTCCATCTTCGGCATCCTGGAGACCACCCACGAGGGCGTCGGCGGCGAGATCCAGCTCACCGACGCGCTGCGCGCCATGGCCCAGCAGGAGAAGATGCTGGGGCTCGAATTCGAGGGCACCTACCACGACGTCGGCACGGTCAGCGGCTTCCTGAAGACCTCGATCGCCTTTGCCCTGGAGCGTCCCGGACTGCGGGACGAGCTGATGCGCTACCTGGAGACCCTGGACGGCCTGAAACCGCCCTCCTAGGAGCTAGGAGAACGGGCGCGAGCGAGCCTATAATGAGGGGTCTGTTGAAAGGCTTTAGCTACGGTTTTGGGTCCAGAGATGGCAGTTTCAGGGAGACGCAGATCCGACGAGGACCGGGTCGTTCGGTATTTGAATACCGAGGGCGACTTCGAGGTCGAGGTGTCGCACACGTTGAACAAGTGGTGCGTCACCGTCTTTCAGCTGCCCTCGAAACAGGTCGTGGCCCAGGACTTTTTTCCCGAGCGCTGGAAGGCGCTGGCGCGGGCGCAGGACTTCGTGCGCATCCTTAACACGCGCAACAAACCCCAACCGGAGACGGACGAAGAGCCCTGATCCGTAACTCGTCGCGGGCCTTCTGGCTCCATGAATGGGGCGCGCTTGCCTTCGTCGTGACGGTCATCGTCGGCCTGTTCGTGGTGCCCGCCGCACTGCTGCTCGAAGGCGGCAAGCAAGCGGGAACCCCGCCCTCCCTGACCTTGCTGGCGCCCACGCCCGCCCCGAGCTTCTGCGTCGCGGCGGCGACACCAACGCCGTCCGGTTCCGCGACCGCGAAGCCCAGCGCGACGCCGACACCGACTCCGAAACCGTCGGCATCCGCCAGCCCATCAGGGACCGCGATCGCCAGCGCCTCGGCGACTCCCTGCCCGTCGCCGAGCGCGACGCCGTCAGCGTCGGCGAGCGCCAGCCCGAAAGCCTCGGCCTCGCCCTAGCCTGATCTAACCAGCGTCGGCGTCGCCCAGGACGATCGAGCCGTTGCGCGGCACGATCTGTGCGCGGTGCAGTTCGAGCTCCGCCATGACGCGGCTGTTGTCGAGGACGGCCAGCACGATGTTGTCGCGCAGTGCGAGCTCGCCGATCCGCACGCAATCCTTGAGGAAGGGGAAGACCAGCGGCCGTATCAGGTTGACGATGTAGCGGGACTCCGAGTCCGCGTCATCCGGGGCATCCGTCAGGCTCTCGTCGCGGAAGGCGAGGATGAAGAGCTCGTCGTTGAGCGGAATCAGGTCGGTCCAGCTGTATGCCTCACCTGGTGCGTCTGGAATCAGCGTCCGCTTCTGCCGGAAGAGCTCCAGCCGGGATTGCAGGCGGCGCATCGGACCCGGCGGGCCTTCGATGAAGAAGGGGACGTCCTTGAGCGGGGCCTGCGCCGGCTGGGCGGGATAGCGGGTGGAGAAGCCAATGTCGGCACGGCCGAGGAAGGGGGCCGGCACCTTGATCACGAGCTCCTGAAGCATTTGCCCGAGTCTCCTTCTGCTCTTGATTATATCGGCGTTATCATGTTCAACGTAAATTCCCGACGGCTCTTGCTGCTTTTTCCCGGCAAAACGCCAGCACACCTTCCGGATCCCGCGTATTCAGGACCCGATCGGGTGTCAGTCCGGCCCTTCGGCCGATCGCCAGGCCGTAGCGGACGTAGTCATACTCGGCCGGGTAGTGGGCGTCGTTGTCGATCGCCAGCAACGCGCCCGCCTCGCGGGCTTTGCGGGCCCAGGTGTCGTTGAGATCGAGGCGAAACGGGCTGTTGTTGATTTCCAGCGCCGTGCCGGTCGTCACAGCTTCCGCGATCACCGCCTCCACGTCGAGGCTGGTCTCCCCCCGACGGTCGAGACGTCGGGAGGTGGGGTGCGCGTAGACGTCCACGTGCGGCGATCGTAGCGCGGTCAGGACCCGCTGTGTGATCACATCTTTGGGCTGGTCGAGCGCCACATGGACCGAGGCGACCACCAGGTCGAGGGAAGCCAGCGTTTCGTCGGGAAGGTCGAGGCTGCCGTCGGGCAGGATGTCGACCTCGGCCCCGTTCAGGACCCGCGCCAGGCCCGGTCGGGCATTGACCGCCGCGATTTCGGCGGCACGCGCTCGAAAGCGTTCGGGTGTCAGTCCCTGGGCGATCTGCAGCGACTGGGTGTGGTCCGTCAGCACGATGTAGTCATAGCCGCGCGCCTTGGCGGCTCGCGCCATCTCGGCGATCTCGTTGCGCCCATCGCTCCAGTTGCTGTGCGTGTGCAGGTCGCCGCGCAGGTCAGCCCGCTGCACCAGGTTGGGCAGCGTCCCCCTGGCCGCCTGCTCGATCTCGCCCCGTCCCTCGCGCAGCTCGGGTGGGATCCAGGCGCAGCCCAGCGCGGCATAAACCTCTTCTTCGGTCGCGCCGGCGATGGCCTTGCCCATCCGCTCCGCGCGGGCGCGCAGTTGGAGATTGTGCGCCTCCGACCCGGTGAACGTGACCCAGGCCGCACCGAAACTGTCCGGCTTCACCACCCGCAGGTCGACCTGCATGCCAGAGCGCACCCTGATGCTGGTCGTGCCGCCATCCTGCGCGATCACCTCGTTGACCTGCGGCAGGCGGCCGAACTCGGCGCGCAGCGCATCCGGGTCGTCGCCGGCGACCAGCAGATCGAGGTCGCCGACCGTTTCGCAGGCGCGCCGCGCGCTGCCGGCGATTTCCGCCCGCGCCACGCCCTTCAGGGCGCGCAGCGTGGTCAGCATGGAGTCGGCCAGGATCCAGGCCTCGGGGAAGTAGATGCGGCCCTCGGTCCGCTTGAGCATGGCGATGCCCTTGAGAATGTTCTCCTCGGTTTTCGCCTTGATGCCGCGCACCGAGAGCAGCCGGTGGGTCCGGGCCGCATCCTCCAGCGCGTCGAGGCTGAGAATGCCCAGCGTGTCGTAGATATCCTTGGCGGTTCGCGGCCCAAGGCCGGGGACCCGGGTAATTTCCAATAGGGCCGGTGGCACCTCGGCCTCGAGCCGGGTCAGGAACTCAAGCTGCCCCGTCGTGACGTATTCGACGATCTTCTTCTCGATCGCCTCGCCGATGCCGGGGATGTCCTTGAGCTTGCCGTCTTTGATCAGGTCCTCGACCTCGGTCGTGAGGTTGTCCAGCTGGCGGACCGCCTCGCGGTAGGCGCGGATCTTGAAGAAGTTCTCGCCCCGGATCTCGAGCAGGTCGGCAACCCGGTTGAGCATCGCCGCGACGTCGGCATTGCGCACGTCAGTAACCTAGCAGGCGATGTTGCTCGAGGGCGCAAGGGTTCTCGATCTCTCCCGGCTGCTGCCCGGGGGCTACTGCACCCAGCTGCTTCAGGCCCAGGGCGCCCAGGTCACGAAAATCGAGCCGCCGACCGGCGATCCCATTCGTGCGCTCCCCGGCGGTAACGCCTATTTCGAGGCACTGCACGGCGGCAAGCCGCTGCTCATGCTCGACCTGCGCAGCGAGACGGGTCGCGACGCCCTGAGGCGGCGTGTCGTCGAGGCCGATGTCCTCGTCGAAGGCTTCCGGCCCGGCGTGATGGAACGGATGGAACTCGGCTACGCGGCCCTGGCGGCGATCAATCCCGGGCTGGTGTACTGCGCGATCACCGGCTACGGATCGGGTGGACCGATGGCGGGGCGCGCCGGCCACGACCTCAACTACCTGGCCCGCAGTGGGGCGCTGTCGTTGATGCCGCGAACCCATGGCATTCCCAGCATTCCGGGCCTTCAGGTGGCCGATATGGCAGGCGGGCTCCACGCCGCCTTCTTGATCGCTGGCGCGCTGGTCGCGCGGGCGCGATCCGGACGGGGGTCCCGAGTGGAGGTCTCGATGACCGAGCTGATGCGAAGCTGGACGCTCTTACCCCGGGCGGCTCGGCGAGCCGGTCTCCCTGGCCTCCCGTTGGCCGGCGAGATCCCCTGCTATCACGTCTACGCCGTGGCCGACGGGTTCCTCACCGTGGCCGCGCTCGAGCCCGATTTCTGGGCGGCCTTCTGTCATGCGATCGATCGAGAGGACCTCAAAGACCGCCAGTTCGACCTGGCGGCGATCGAGGTGGTCCAGGCGGCACTGCGCCCGGCCACGCGGGCCGAGTGGGCGGCCCGGTTTGGCGACGAGGACGTCTGCGTGGAGCCGGTCCTGCGACTCGAGGAGTCAGAAGCGGACTGAGGCGGCGCGGCCCGCCGCCTCAGTGACACCGTCAGCTACCGGCGTTTGTGATCGTGCCGAACAGCCCATCCTGCTCGCCGTTGATCCCGGCGGTGAAGTAGACGGCGTTGGGGTCACCGCCGTTGGGGGCGGGCCCGCCGTTCCCGACGCGGAGCGCCCACAGTCCATCGATCGTAATCGGGCCACCGGTCACCACATCGCGGAGCTCAGCCCTGAAATTGCCCTTGTCCAGCGTGTAGGCGTTGATGTGCCCGTCACCAAAGTTCCCGACCAGCAGGTCGCCGGCCAACGCTCCGAAGCTTGCCGGCGCGATTGCCAGGCCCCAGGGGGAATTGAGCCGTCCATGCGAGACAAGGCGAGCGAGCAAATGGCCGTGCAGGTCGAAGGCGTCGACAAAGCCATGCCCGCGCCCGGCCACGTCGTCATGCCGTTCCGCGTTCTGCTTGGCGAAGGTCACGTAGAGGACGCCGCCGAGGTTCTGGACGTTGAAGGGCGCATAGCCGTCGGCGACTTTGGGGTCGGTAAACGACGCGCCCTGACTGAAGTCGGCGTTGAACACGTCGACCGTGCCGAAGCGGAAATTGGCGACATAGAGATGGTCGGCGACACCGTCAAAGCCGATTGCCAGGCCTTTGTACACGGCACCGGGCGGCGGTGTCGAATTATCGACTTCGGTGGTCGCCACGGTCCCGGCACCTTTCCAGCCGGCGATAGTGCCATCCTCGGTCGCGAACAGGAACCGGTCACCGCGGAACTCGGTGCCGTTGCCGTTGAATACCGTGCCCGTGGGGGTGCCCAACGTGCCGGCGGAGCTTCCTGCCCCTGGCGGGATGGTCACCGTCAACGGCACTTTTGAGCCATTGCCCCGGTAGAGGGTGGTGACGCCGGCGCCGTTGTCGGATACCCACATCGGGCTGGTGGCGCTGGCTGAGATCCCCCAGGGATTCCGTAGGTCCGGATCGGTGAAGGCCGCCATCCCGGGGATGTTCGACTCGAGGTTTGTCTGTCTGAACGAGTTCTTCTCGAATCCGGCCTGGGCGCCAATCGCCGGCAGGGCGATAGCGACCGCCGAGGCGACCGTGAGCCCAACCGTCAACAGTTTTCGTGCGTGCATGCGCGATCCTCCTTGCGAGTCCCCGTTTAGGGCGGTAATAGCCTCTTTAGACTGTTACGGAAAGGGTTACGGCTGGTCTTGCTGAGATCGTGAATTTCACCGACTTCTTGCCCGCTTCTCAGCCTCTTCTAATAGACGTTCGGCACGATAGAGGGGTTCGTAAAAACCCCTAGGAAGGAGAGGTTTCTGTATGAAGTTGAAGCGTTGGATCGTGCTGCCGGCCGCCGGCCTGGCTGCCGTGATCATCGGCGTGGCCGCCGTTGAAGCGGCGCCGTCGCCATCCGCGTCGCCGACCGGCTCCAAGAACTACGCGCAGGTCTTTGTCGACAAGCTGGCGGGGATCCTGCACCTGACGCCGACCCAGACGCAGGATGCGCTCAAGCAGGCGCAGCTGCAGACCGTCGACCAGATGCTGGCCGACGGCAAGATCACGAAGGCGCAGGCCGACGCCATGAAGGCCCGCATCAATGCCGGCCAGGGCCTCGGGGCGATTCAAGGCTTTGGCCGCCACGGTGGCTTCAAGGCCGATATGGCGCTGATGCGGGATCTCAAGACCGCTGAACTCAACGCCGCGGCATCGGCCTTGCACATGAGCACCGCCGATCTGCAGAGCGCTCTTCGCTCCGGAAAATCGTTGAGTGATCTCGAAACGCAGCAGAAGGTGAGCGACAGCGCTGTGAAGGCGGCCATGAAGAGCGCCGCGAAAGGCG
>VBFF01000061.1:2854-7506 GCA_005889285.1 Chloroflexota bacterium | reverse complement strand
TGGCGACCTGCCAGCGAAGCACCTGGGCAACCCGGCGCTTGACGTCTTCGACCGTCAGGTCCTTGACCCGCTCACCCCAGATCGCGATGCCCTCGAAGAGCGAGCCGCTGAGGTTGTGCCGCGGCTGTCCAACGGTGAGGACGGCATCGAGGTGGATGTGCGGTTCGACCAGGGCGGGGGTGAGCAGGCCTCCTCGAGCGTCGATGACTTTGGCTGGCTGAGCCGCCCCGGCGGGCGGCGGCTTCGCGATCTTGCCGCCCTCGATGGCAATTGACGCCAGCTGCTCCGATCGAGGGAGCCGGGCGTTGGTGATCAGCAGATCGGGCACGCTGGAAGTCTAAAACGACTGCTGGACACCCGGTGGTCAACCCCCTAGAATTCGCACCGAAGCTGGCAACTCGTGAGGTGGGGAATGGGGAGAGGACTGTGGCGACAACCACTGACTTAGACGCGCAGGTACCCGTTCGGGAGGGGGAATACGGCTCGAAGGTCGCGGCCGTCGAACCGGGGGGTATCGAGTACATCGCAGATCGCGAGCGGCACGGTAGTCCGATCCAGCTCTTCTGGACCTGGTGGTCGCCGAACATGGAGTTCGCGACCGTGTTCGTCGGCATTCTCCCGGTCGCCGTTTTTGGTGGCGGCTTCTGGCCAACGGTCTTTGGCGTCACGCTAGGCAGCCTGATGGGTTCAATCACGCACGCCATCCTCTCGACCATGGGTCCCCGTTTTGGTGTGCCCCAGATGGTGCAGAGTCGGGCTGCCTTCGGCTTTCTCGGGAGCTTTCTTCCGGCCGGTCTCAGCTGGCTAACGGCAAGCTTCGGTTGGTTCATCGTGAACAGCGTCAGCGGTGCCTTTGCCCTGGTCACATTGACGTCGGTTCTGAACAATCATCACGAAGTGCTGGGCTTCTCGGTCGCGTTCGTCATCATCGTGGTGGCCCAGGTCATCGTGGCCTTTATCGGCCACAACATGATCCACTCGTTCGAGCGGATCATCTTTCCCTACCTCACCATCGTCTTCGGACTGGCCACCATCATCATCCTGGCTCAGGCACACCCAGGGCTCGATTTCAACGCTAAGGCAGGCCCGGCCGCATCTGGCGGGCCCTCTGGCGCCTTCATCCTGGCCGTCTTCATCTCGTTTGGCTATGCCATCGGGTGGAACCCGTTTGCCTCCGACTACAGCCGCTACCTCCCCAAGAACTCCAACCCAAGGAGCGTCGCGCTGGCGGCCGGCCTCGGCGTCTTCATTTCATGCACCGTGCTGGAAATCGCGGGAGCCGCCGCAGCCACGATCGGGCAGCTGGGCAACAATCCCACGCCTCTTTTCACTGATCCGCTGCCGGGATGGCTCCAGGTGCTGGTGCTGCTCGGGATTGCGCTCGGCGCTGTCGCTGCCAACGTCCTAAACATCTACTCCGGGTCGATGGCCTTCCTCACGCTGGGGATCAAGCTTGCCGTCGAGAAGCGGCGGGCGCTCTCGGCCCTTGTCTTCGGCGCCATAGGGCTCGGGATTGGGCTCCTGCTGCAGGCCAACGTTGCACCCGGCAGTAAGTACGAGAACTTCCTACTGCTCATCACCTACTGGATCACGCCCTACTTGGCGGTCGTGATCACCGACTACTTCCTGCATCGGGGCCAATACCCCGAGTCCGTCTTTTACGACACGCGCCACCAGAGCTGGAAAGGGTTCATCGCGATGCTGGCTGGGATCATCGCCACAACGCCGTTCTGGGACCAGCCGCCAACATTTTTTACCGACAAACTACCGAAGTTCTTTGGCTCGGTTCCGACAAACAACCCGCAGCTCGGTGACCTGAGCTTTTTTGCCGGCGCGGTCGTGGCGACGGTCGTCTATTTGGTGCTCTATCAAATCGGGCGACAGCCGTCGACTGAGAGAGCGGCCGTCCGTAAGTAGAGGATTCCGACGCTAGAGCGTTAGGGCTGTTCGAAGGAGCGCTTTCAGCCGGTCGGGTTGCCGGCGATAGCGCTCCCACTCGGACGGGAGCTTCGTCGACTTTTCCAGGATCGCCCAGAGCACCGAGTTGACCGGCGTCGGGACATCGTAGCGACGGCCCGCGTCGACCACCGCGCCGTTCAGGAAGGAGGCCTCGGTCCGGCCCTTGCCCCGGCTGAGGTCCCACCACAGCGACGGCATCTTGTTGCCGCGAGCACCACCAAGCCGGGGCTCGAGCAGCATCTGGGCGAGCAGTGGCGGCAGGCTCATCGCGCGCCGCAAGCTCGGCGCCGGCAGGCCCGGGAGCGACACGATGGCCAGGCGCATCCGCTCCATGACGACGGTTGCCTCGCGGAAGGCTGCCCGCTCGTAGCGGAATAGCTCGCTGTCGGCAAAGATGTGGCTGGGCGGCAGATCGAGGATGGCGCTCTGCGCGTTCCCGAGGATGTTGAAGAGCAGCTTCGACCATTTCATCGCGCGGAAGTCGGTGTAGCGGCGGGCCTTGAAGCCAGCATCTCGTAGCTTGCGAACGAGCGGGGCGACATTGACCTCCGGTGAGACGGGAGCGAGCGCCAAGCCACCCCGCCGCGAATGCAGCTGGATGGTGCCTGGCTCATCCAGGCTCACGGGGACGGTCAGGCTGCCCGCCAGCAGCGCCTGCTCCGGTAGCGCCGCCACAATGGCCTCCTCGTTTCCCACGCCATTTTGAAAACTGCCGAGAATCGTCCCCGGGCGCAGCACCAGCTGCAGCTGCTCGATCGCGTCCAGGGTGTCGTAACCCTTGACGGTCAGGAAGACGTAATCAAATGGACCGCCGGCATCGGCGAGGGTCGGCCGCGCCGCCCTGACCGACTGGCTGCTGACTTTGCCGGCCACGACCATGCGCACGCCGCCGCGCGTGACGGCCTCCACGTGTTCTTGACGCCCCACCAGGGTGACCTCACTGCCGGCCTGCGCCAGGCGCGCGCCGAGCAGAGAGCCCACCGCGCCAGCGCCGAAGAAGAGGAATCGAAGTGGCGGCGCGGCCGCGGGTCGCTCCGGCATCAGTGCGTCGTGATCTTCAGCTCTCGGCCACGGGCGAGCCGCTCGATGTTGGTCCGGTGACGGATGAGCACCAGGCCGGCGAGCGTAACCCCGAGGATGATCACGGGCCAGCCGACCGGACGCCATGCTTGCCAGCCGATCAGGTGGAGCACGATCAAACTGACGAAGCCCACCGCGACGGCGCTCAACGAGGCGAGCGACGCTACCTGGGTGAGCCGGATGATCAGGAACCAGGTGACCAGGGCCAGAACGAGTGCGACCGGCGCGAGCGCCAGCAGCACGCCGCCAGAGGTCGCGACGCCCTTGCCGCCCTTGAAGCCGAGGTAGAGGGGCCAGTTATGCCCGATGACGGCGGCCAGCCCGATCGACGCCAGAGCGATCTCGTTATCCCCAAGGCCCAGCAGGATGCCGGCCATGACGGGGATGAAGCCCTTCAGCCCATCGGCGATCAGGGTCAGAGTAAACGCGCCGGTGCCGCCAGCGCGGAAGACGTTAGCCGCCCCGATGTTGCCGCTGCCGAGCTTGCGGAGGTCCTGGTTGCGATAGACCTTCATCACCAGCCAGCCAGAGGGAACGGAGCCGAGGAGGTAGCCGAAGGCCAGCAGGGCGAGCACTTTCAGCATGGGGGGCGTCCTTACGGACGCCTCAACTATAGATCGCGAGGTTTGGCGTTGTCACCCCTATCGGCTATCACCTTTCTGCTCCTGCCTGGGCAATTCGAGGGTGAACTCACTTCCGGCCTCGGGACGGCTGTCCACCAGTACCCGGCCGCCGTGGGCGCGGGCGACCTCCTGCACGAGGTAGAGGCCGATCCCCATGCCGACCAGGTGCCGGTTGGCGTCCGTTTCGATGCGGGCGAAGCGCTTAAAGAGCTGAGCCTGATTCTGGGGCTCGATCCCGAACCCGTCATCGAGGACGCTGATGCGCCAGTTGGCATCAGCCTCGGTCAGGCTGACGTCGATCCGCCCGGTGGGGCCTGGCCGAAAGCGGACGGCATTGTCCAACAGCTCGCGAAGGGCCAAGTGCAGCCAGTAGGCGTTGCCGTTGACGATGGCGTCGGTGGTATCGAAGCCAAATTCGATCGCCAGGTCGCCAAAGCGGCGCTGATGATCTTTGACCATGGGTTCCATGAGTCCGACAAGGTCGATCGGCTCGCGTGCCATCGAGGCGCCCAGTTCGTCGAAGCGGCCGACCAGGCTCATGTCCATGATCAGCCGGCTGAGCTGGCGCGCCTTCTCGTAGATGCGCGTCCCCGCCAACTTCTGGTGCTCGGGGCTCAGGCCACCCTGGGCCAGCATGGAGCCATAGCCAAGGATCACGCTCAGCGGCGTGCGCAATTCGTGTGCGGCCATGTTGAGGAACTCGGTCTTGGCGGCGTTCATCTCCCGAAGGCGCGCGACATCGACATCGAGCGGTGCGGCCGGGCTCGCGAGCAACCCCGTCAGGAAGTGCTCGACCGCGCGGCCTCGTCCCTTGAGAGGGCGGATGAACCATTCCCAGGTCTGCCCGTCGATCACCACGGTGGCCGCAAAAGGCTGCCCACCCGCGGCGACGGACCGGAAGGGCCGCGGATCCGACAGGGGATGCGCCGGTGGCAACAGCGAAGAAATGGTCAACCCCGCGCCGTCGGCTCGTCGCAAGACTCGGGCCAT
>VBFF01000061.1:0-2720 GCA_005889285.1 Chloroflexota bacterium | reverse complement strand
TGATAGACTGGTTCGCGGCGTGCAAGACCCCGACAAACTCAATGATGAAACCACATACCAACGCTGCTTCGCCTGCGGCCACCGCAACGAGTACGGGCTGAAACTGACGTTCCGGCGGGACGGAAATCGAATCATCGCCGACTACACGCCGTCCGAGCGCTTCCAGGGTTTTCCTGGCGTGCTGCACGGGGGAGTTCTGGCCACGATGCTCGATGAGACGATGAGTCGCACCGGTGCGCTGCGGCGCCAATGGTTGATGACGGGCAAGCTCGACATCCGCTATCGGCGGCCGGCGCCGATCGATCAGCGGCTCCGGGTCTGGGGCGAGATCGCACGGGAGCGAGCCGGCGCCGTCGATGCGGTCGGGGCGGTGGAGTTGCTGGATGGCACGGTGCTGGCCGATGCCCGGGGCATGTTCGTGCGGATGCCAGATTCGCTCGCCGACGCCACCGTCGACCAGTACCCGGAGTTCGTCAACTACTGGCAAAGCTGAGCGTGCCGCGTTCGCACCTCTTCGCACCGGAGCACGAGGAGTTCCGAGGCACCGTCCGTCGCTTCATCGACAAGGAGGTCCGCCCTCACGTCGAGGAGTGGGAAGAGGCCCAGCAATTTCCGCGCGAGTTGTTCAAGCGATTCGGCGCCCTGGATCTTCTGGGCTTGAAGTACGCCGAGCAATACGGCGGCACGAACGCCGGCGTCATTTACGAGGCCATCCTGTTCGAGGAGCTCGCCCGCTGCGGTTCCGGGGGCGTCGCGGCAGGCATCGGCGCGCATGTCGCGATTGCCACGCCGCCCATCAATGAGCACGGCAAGGACGCACAGCGCCAGCGCTGGCTGCCTCCCGCGATCAAGGGCGAGAAGATCGTCGCGCTCGGCGTGACGGAGCCTTCGGGTGGCTCGGACATCGCGCACGTGCAGACCACCGCGCGCCGTGAGGACGATGGGTATGTTGTCAACGGCGCCAAGATGTTCATCACCAATGGCGTCAATGCCGACCTGGTCGTCATCCTGGTGCGGACGAAGCCGGAGGGTGGCCATCAGGGCCTCTCGGTGCTGGTGGTCGAACGAGGCACTCCCGGTTACAGCGTCGGTCGCAAACTCAACAAACTGGGTTGGCGGGCATCGGACACGGCGGAGCTCGTCTTCCAGGATTGCCGCGTGCCCGCGGAGAATCGACTTGGCGAGGAGAATGGCGGCTTCTACCTGGCCGTCAGCAACTTTCAGTGGGAGCGACTGTGGATTGCGATCGGCGCCGTGGCCTCAGCGCAGCGGAGCCTCGAGTTGGCGGTCGAGTATGCGGCAAACCGGACGCAGTTGGTAAGACGCTGACCTCGATGCAGGTCATTCGGCACGAGATCGCCGACATGGCGCTCACCATCGAGCAGGCGCGCCAGTTGACCTACTACGCGCTCTGGCTCCATTCGCAGAAGCTACCGTGCACGAAAGAGGTCTCGATGGCGAAGATCGCCGCGACCGAGGCCGACGTGAAGGTTGCCGACCGGGCGCTGCAGATCCACGGCGGCTACGGCTACATGATGGAATATCCGATTCAGCGTGCCTGGCGCGATGCTCGCCTCGGCCCAATCGGCGCCGGGACCAACGAGATCATGCGCGAGATCATCGCCAAGGAACTCGACCTCTAACGGGGTTCGCGGCGCCGGACGTTTTTGCCGAACAGCCTGTGGCTACACTCTAAACGTGCCTTTCGAATTGACGCTGCCGTTTACCGCGATCGTCGCCCAGGAGCAAATGAAGCACGCCCTCATGCTCAATGCCGTCGACCCGGCGATCGGCGGAGTGCTCATCCGGGGCGAACGCGGCACGGCGAAGTCGTCCGCGGTACGCGCGCTGGCTCGCCTACTCCCCGATTACGACGCCGTCGAGGGCTGCCCATATCGCTGCGACCCTGCGATTCCGTCGCGCTACTGCGACGAGTGCCGGCGTCGCGCGAAGGAAGGGGTTTTGCCGGTAGTTCGGTTGCCGATGCGGATCATCGACCTCCCCATCAATGCCTCGGAAGACCGCCTCGTCGGGTCGATCGACATCGAGGCGGCGGTCAGGGCCGGGACGCGGCGCTTCCAGCCTGGCGTGCTGGCCGAAGCGAACCGCAACCTTCTATATGTCGACGAGGTCAACCTGCTCGACGACCATCTGGTCGACGTGCTGCTCGATGCCGCGGCGATGGGCGTCAACGTCGTCGAGCGCGAGGGGATGTCCGTCGTACATCCCTCCCATTTCATCCTGGTCGGCACCATGAACCCCGAAGAGGGGGAGCTGCGGCCGCAGCTGCTGGACCGCTTCGGGTTGTGCGTCGACGTCGTGACACTTACCGATATCGACCAGCGGCTGCGCGTCATGGAGCTCGAGCGCGATTTTCTGCAGAGCCCCCGCGCCGTTCACGACGCCTCGGCCGAACGGGAGGCCGGGCTGCGCGACCTGCTGCAGGCGGCGAGCGGCCGCCTCACGCGGGTCTCGCTCCCCGAAGCGATCCGGACCCTCATCGCCAGGCTCTGCCTCGATGGTTCGGTTGCCGGTCACCGGGCCGACCTGGTCGTCGCCCGCGCGGCTCGCGCTATCTGTGCCCTCCGGGGCGGGCCGGTTGTCGAGTTGCCCGACGTGCTCGAGGCGCTGGAGCTCGCCCTTGCCCATCGGCGCCGGGAGCCGCTCACGGACAAACAGGCGCAGGTTCAAGAGCTCGCCTCCCGCGCCGCCGAGCAGCT
>VBFF01000060.1:588-5249 GCA_005889285.1 Chloroflexota bacterium | reverse complement strand
CGCCACCTTCGAGCCGGCCGGCTGTGGAAGGGTGAACAGCCCGTGCGGATGGGGGCACGTGCACTGATGCCAGACGATCTCGTGCGTGTGGTAGCGCATCACCTGGGCCTCTTGCACGCTCAGGTCGCCGGATGTATAGCCAACCACGAGCGAACCGTCCCAGGAGAATCCTTGCACCACGATGCCCGAGAACTGGCCGACCGTGGTCCCACTCGGCAGCTGGCGGATGAGGGTCGCCGGGCCGCCGCTCGTGTTGCTGCCGTACTGCTCGGCGATGTACTGACCATCGTGGCTGGCCACGAGCCGCGCCAGCGGATTCGGGTAGTTGTGTTGATAGAGGACGCTGCCGTCGCTGAGGGAGATCATGGTGACGCTCCAGGTGTAGCCGGACGACTGGCCGATCACGACGGCCCGCCCGGTCAGAATGCTGCAAGCCCCCAGCACGGGAACCTGATTCGTACCCGGTGTGACACTGATGGTGCCGACGCGGACGCGTGGCCCATTGATTCTCAGTATCTCGAGGTCATACGAACCCGTTGACGTCTTCGCCACGCCGCAGAAGGTTCGTCCGTCGTCGGCCCACATCATCGTCGGGTCGGCGGGTACCGAGCCGACGGATTTACCGTCCGCATCGAACACCGTGTCGGTCGTGTCAGACGTGTTGGGCCGGCGCCAGAGGAGGAGGCCGTCGGGCGATGGCATCACCCTGTCCAGACTGAGGCTCTTGATCTGCGTGCCCGTCCAATCCAGCCCATGCAGGTCGTTCGAGGGCCCGCGGTACCAGATGAGCGGGCCGGACGCCGTGGGCTGAGCCGAGGGCGACGCGCTGATCGTCGGGACCGCCGGCGTCGGACTCGGGGTTGGCGCGACGGGCTGCCCCGTGCCGGTGCGGAAGGACCAGCGGACCTTGATCTGCTTGTGTTCGCCCTTCCCCGTCCAGTCGTCCTGGTCGAGCTCGACATGGTAGACACTGTTAGCGCGCAGGCCGCGGCAGTCGATGACGAAGGTCGTCCCGTCCCAGTGGCCGTTGTCGAGGGTGACACCGACCGGCGGCTCGATCTTGATGGCCGGATCGGTGTTGGGTCGGCTGACGTACTCAGCGCGGATCTCGGTGGTGAGCGGGACGTTGGTGGCACCATCTGGCGGGCTCACGGCGCGGATGTGCGCGGCGGCCATCGTCGCCGCCAGGCTCCCCTGCTGGGCGCGGAGGACCATGACGAATCCGCCGACCGCCAGCGCGAAGACCAGAACCAGGACGGTTGCAGCCAGTTGTTTCGCCCAGCTCTTCATCCGCCCGAATAACGTCCGGGCCCTAGAAAAGGTGCGTCAGGCGTTGCCGCAGCAGCTTGATGCCGCCGGGGTTCTGATAGGGCGGTAGTAGTTCGCGCATCCGGGCTTCAGCCAGGGCGACCATCGAGTCGACGGTCTCTCCCGCGCTCTCGATTGGCTTGCCGATGATCAGCCGAATGGGTTTGCGCAGCCAGAGGTCCTGGGTGCCGGAGAGCGCCACCGGCAAGACCGGCACGTGGTTGTCGACGGCGAAATGCGCGAACCCTTTCTTGAACGGTGAGATCTCGCCCTCGGTCGCGCCGTAGTGGCCCTCGGGGTAGATCGCGATCACGCCACCCCGCTCCAGGCATCGGTTGGCGTGCTCGAAGAGCACAACGTCGGGCCGAGCCTGGCGATTGACCGGAATATAGCCGCCGACACGCTTGACGAGCGCCCATTGGACTCTCCGTCTGACCAGCATGGTGGTATCGCCGAGGAAATGGACCCGGGGCTCGGCGGGGAAAGTGGCGAGGATGGCGAACGAGTCCAACCAGTTCAGATGGTTGGCGATCAGCACGTACGCGCCAGTGGTCGGAATCTGGTCACGACCCTCAACGGTGATTCGAAACAGCGCGTGGAGCAGGGGAACGGCCCAGAGTCGGATCGCCCGATAGGCGAGGGTCGCCTTCCGCTGCACCGGGAGTAGATCGGCGGGCGGCTGGGGCGGCGCCTGCATCCGCGTATTAAACGCGGAGGGGGCGTCTAGAGCTGCTTGTGTGTGGGGAGATGCTCTTCCAGCGTTTCCTTCGAGGGAAACCGGTCACCGCAGGTTGGGCATTCGAGCCCGCTCGTGACGCCGCCGGCGCCAGCGAGGGCCTGGTCCTCGCCGGCCGTATCGGGTTTGCGGGGTGCGTCGAGGTCGTCCATGGTCTTCACCTCCTGAGTTCACCATCACTCAGAACGGGCGCCCCGCGCAAGCCCCTGAGCCTCGAGGATGCCTAAAACCATGCCCTCGCTGAGATCGCGGGCTTGCTGCATGGTCTCTTTCGACCCCGCTTCTGCCTTTGGCCATTGCGTGACCAGGCGGTCGAGCTCCTCATCGAAGAGCCGCGAGACCACCTCCGGAGAATGCGTGAGCTGGCGACCATCCGCATCGGGGACCGGGACCTTGTGCAGGATTCGCTGGGCGATCATGTAGCGATAGATGCGGTCGGTCGCCAGGTCTTCCATGTAGCCGTCGAGCAAGCTGGCGCCCTTGCCGTTCAACACGCCGTTGCGGTAGCGAATCACGGTGCGCACGGCCGCCCGCGTTCCGTCGAGCGTCCGTTTGCCCACGCCCTGGGGGCTGGGCCGCAGGTCTTTGTGAATGTCCGCATCCGCGCGCCGCGCCTGGATCTGGTTGGGATAGGGGAACTGGTTGACGGCGATCTCGTTCTGATCGGGATGGCCGGTCCAGGCGCCGTCCATCAGGCTGTTCGCCTCGTTCTTCTTGTCCTGTTCGAGCACCTTGAGGGCACGGGCATTGAGCTCTGCGTCGTCACGGCTGGGATAGAGCGCCGTCATGCCACCGATCGCCAGCATGCCGCGTTTGTGGCAGACCTCGGGCATCACTTCGCGCAGGTTCTGGAAGAAGGCGACATCGTGCGGGATGGTGTTGCGGTCGGGGAGGACCCAGGCGGGGTCGTGCAGGGTGAAGTCGATCAGGCTCGCCATGTAGTCCCAGCGGCCGAGGTTGAGCCCCATCATGTGCTGGCGCAGGTTGTAGGCGAACTCCTCCATCTGATAGGCGAGCGGGTGCGACTCCACCAGCGCCATGCATTTGATGTAGTCCTGGGGCCAACCGCGAGCCGACGAGACGGCCTGAAAGACGTCCCGCCACCAGAGCGCTTCGTCGGCCGATTCCGACTTGGCGATGTAGATGGACAGCGGGTGCTTCAGGCGGGAGGGATCGACCTGGTAGGCGACCATGGCCACATCGAAGAGCGCCGCCGCCATCCGCTCGCCCTTGATCACGCCGGCCTGTTCCAGGTGCAGGCCGCGCGGCCGCGTCAGCATCACGGTCTTGCTCTCGTTGATGGCGACCTCGCGATTGCGCTTCTTGTCCTGGTAGGTGAGCTCGCCGCGCAAGGCGGCGATGATGTTGCGGATGGCCTGGGTGATATTCGGCCAGGCGTTGGCCACGGAGTCTTCCAGGTCCAGCATCACGCCGGGAGCGCCAGAATTCAGCATCTTCACCACAAGCTCGGCATCGTCGGCCGGCCCCGTCATCTGGTTGCGCTGATCCTGGCACCAGCCGGGAAGCGAGACCTTCCAACTGCCGGTGGTTGCCTCTGAGGCCGGTCGATAGTCGGGCAGGTGCCCCTGGTGGGCGGCCTCGAGGACGCTGCGCCGCTGGGCGGCCAGCTCCTGCTGGCGTGGCGAGAAGGCGCGATGCAGCGGGATCAGGAACTCGTAAAAACCCCGGGGCAGGTCGCGAGCCGGATCCAGTTCTGGTGGCGCCTGATTGACGGGTGGATCCGCCGAGATCACCGTCTTCATGTGCTAGATCAGAACTCTAGCAGCGGTGGAGGATGCCGCGGTAGCGGTTAGCTGGCTCTGCGCGTCTGCGTATTGCGACGCTCGTGCTCCCGTCGCTCGCCACGCACGATGACCTGCACCGCCGAGCTCCGATAGATGTAGCCGCGGGTGATCGCCTGCTTCGCCTGTCGCCAGAACGCTTCCCGCAGCCAGCGGCGTTCGACCACCAGCTCGACGCCCTTCAAGGAGAGGTGGTCTGCACTCAGGGTGGCGATGGTGTCCGATCGTTGCGCCTCGCGGACGGCCTCGAGGTCGAGCCCGGGCATCAGCCAGTCGGCTGGGATCTCCAGTGCCGCGTCCGAGGTTTCGCCGTTGAGATCCGGCTGGTTCGCCACATTAGAAGGAACCTCAAAAACCCGGCACTCTTGCGACTTGCGGCTAGGGGAGGGAGGGCTGGGCGGGGGCTGCGGCGCCTTCGAGCGCGTAGGGAAGGTCGATCTCGAAGGCCGATCCCTCGCCGGGCTGGCTGGCGACGTCCACGCTGCCTCCGTGGCCCTCGACCACCTGGCGCACCAGGTAGAGCCCGATCCCGGTGCCGACGACATTGTTCAGCTCCGGGTCGTTGACCCGGTAGAACTTCTCGAACAGCCGGCTCCGCGCCGCGGCAGGAATGCCGATTCCGTGGTCCTTGACGACCAGCCGGACATGGCCGTCCGCCCGGTCACCGGTGACCTCGATCGCGGGCGGCCCGGCGCTGAACTTGACGGCGTTCTGGAGCAGGTTGTCGACGGCCGTGGCGAGCCGCTCCGGATCGCCGACGATCGTCAGCGGCGTGCTCGCGAGCTCGACGTTGACGGTGCCCTGCTTGAGCGCCA
>VBFF01000060.1:0-559 GCA_005889285.1 Chloroflexota bacterium | reverse complement strand
TGTTCCACACCGCCGTCCTCGAGGCGGGCCAGCAGGAGCATTCGCTCGACCTGGCCTCGCATCTCGCTCGATTTATCCATCAGGGTGCGGAGCGCGTGCTGTGCCGCCGGCGGCATCTCGCCGAGCGATCCCTCCTCCAGCAGCGAAGCGTAGCCGCGGATCACGGTCAGCGGCGTGCGGAGCTCGTGGGAGGCGATTTGCACGAACTCCCGTCGCGCGCGCTCCAGCTCGACCAACGCCTCGGCGCGTCCCCGTTCGCGCTCCAGGGCCTGCTGGGTGTCGACGGCAATGGCTGCCTGCGCCGCCACGAGCTGGAGCCGGCGGAGTTGCTCCGGGCGCAGCCAGCGCGGCCGGCGCCAGTACAAGCCGACGAAGCCAACGAATCGCTGCCCGGCGCGCATGGGAAGGAAGATGCTCGCCTTAACGCCGGCCAGCTGGGTACCCCGGCGAGCCCAGTCGGGAAGCTTCGCGTCACTCTCCGGATCGGAGACGTACACCATCACGCGCGGGTCTGACAGCCAGGCCACCTGGTCCGCCGTCAATGGCCCGCCAGTCGGCG
>VBFF01000059.1 GCA_005889285.1 Chloroflexota bacterium | reverse complement strand
GGCGCCGGTCACGATCTCGGGGAGGCCGCCGACAGGATAGATCGAGACCGCACTCAAGCGTGCGGCGGCGTGCTCGCAAGGAACCGATCCGCGGCGCCGAGTTCCTGCAGCAGGCGACGCGTCGCGGTGTCGCGGGACAGCTGCATGAAGGCGACGACGTCGTCGGGCCGGTCGAGGTCGTAGCGGAGGCCCTCCACGTCGCGGACCTCGAAACTGCGGTTCGCGCGCCGCGCCTCGGCCTGGTGCAGGCTGAAGCTATCCTCACCGAAGCGCAGCGTGATCGCGTGCGGCGGCACGAGCCGCAGCCCGTTGGTGCCGAGGCGTTCGCGATCTGGTGCGAGCATCACCTCGATTTCCGGCCGGTAGGTACATAGATCGGTCAGCTCTTGCGGCGTCACCGCGGGAACATCGCCCGGGATCGTGAGCGCGGCCGTGAAACCTAGCTCCCAGGCCGCCGCGAACCCCTGTCGCACCGCCGCGCTCTGACCCTGGCCGACCCGGTCGAGCAGCGGCTCCAGGCCGAAGCTCCGACCTACTTCGAGGATGTCCGGGTCGTCCGAAATCACGAACCGCCCATACATTGTGAGCCCCGACACCACGGCAAAGACCTCGCGCGCCATCACGCCGGCCAGCCGTTCGCGCTCGGGTTCACTCAGGACCGTTTCGAGCCGATGCTTGGCGCGGCGCGGTGATTTGACTGGGACGACGATCGCGAGGGTCATGCCGCCGCCGTTTGCCGTAGCAGATCGACCGCCGTGGCGGCGACATCCCGAGCCGAATCGAGGTCATCGAGCATCGTCTCGCGGACGGCAATCCGGTAGCCGAGGGCCGCGATCGCCGGCGCGAGCGCCGAATCGGCGGTGTCGAGAACGAAGCCGCTCGCGAACTCCTGACATCGCTCCGCCACGCCGAGCGCATCCGGCCGTATGCCCTCCGCGCGCATCAGCTCAACCGTCGGTCCCTTGACCGCGCGGCCGCCGATGATCGGCGAGACGGCGACCGTTTTGCCGCGAGCGCCACGCACCAGCGCCCGCATACCGGGCACGCGCAGGATCGGCTCGATACTGATGCTTGGATTGCTCGGCGCGATCAGCACCAATCGAGCCGCCTCGAGCGCTTCGGCAACCCCCGGCGCCGGGCTGGCCTCATCGAGCCCGGTCCAGTAAATCTGCTGAACCGCTGGCCGCCAGCGCTCGCGCACGAAGTACTCCTGGAAATGCAGATCGCCCGCGTCGGTCCGCAGGCGCGTCTCGATCCGCGCATCGCTCATCGGAAGGATCCGGCTAGACACGCCCAGCCGCTCCGCGAGCTCGGCCGTGACGCGATGGAGTGGCACGCCCGCGGCCAGCTGTCCCGTCCGATAGAGGTGTGTCGCCAGGTCTCGATCACCCAGCTGGAACCACGACCGGTCGGTGAGCCTGGCGAGGGCCGCCTGGGCGTTGAAGGTGTCCCCTTGGATCCCCCAGCCGCGCGACTCGTCGGCCAGACCGGCCAGCCAGTAGGTGACCGTATCGAGGTCGGGAGCGATATACAGACCGTGCCACCACATGTCGTCGCCGGTATTCCCGATCACGGTGATGTCCTCCGGCGGCACGACGCGCACCAGCCCGCGGAGGAATCGCGCTGCCCCGACTCCGCCCGCCAGGACGGCGACGGGCCTCGCATTCATTCCAGCATCATAGGAAACGATGTCGCTCTTCCAGGCCCTCGTATTGGCCTTGCTTCAGGGCGTCACCGAGCTCTTCCCGGTAAGCAGCCTCGGACATACCGTCATCCTGCCCAGGCTGCTGGGCTGGAATATCAACCAGGCGGATCCGACCTTCCTCGCCTTCGTGGTCCTGCTCCACGTCGGGACCGCCATCGCGCTGGCGATCTATTTCTGGCGCGACTGGCTGGCCATCATCCGGGCCGTCTTCCGCAGCGCGATCGACGGACGGATGCACGGCACGGCCGACGAAAAACTCGGGTGGCGGCTGATCGCGGGGACGATCCCCGCCGGGCTCGTGGGCGTTCTGTTCCAGAAGCAGGTGCAGAGCCTGTTTGCCAACCCGCGGGCGGCGGCCGCCTTCCTGATCGTGAACGGCGCCATCATGTTCGCGGGCGAGCGCGTGCGCCGGCGTGCTGTTGCACTCGATGACGGGCGGACGAAGCTCGATGCCCTCCCGGTGCGTACGGCGATCGGCATCGGCTCGGCGCAGATCCTGGCGCTCCTGCCCGGGATCTCGCGGTCCGGCAGCACGATGGTGGCCGGCCTCCTTGCCAACCTCACGCACGAGGCCGCCGCGCGCTTCGCGTTCCTACTGGCGACGCCCATCATTCTTGGCGCCGGCGTTCTCAAAATCCCGGACCTCTTCACCCCCATCGCCTTGCCCCATCTCCCCGTCTACCTGGCGGGAGGCGTGGCGGCCGGCGTTGCGGCCTTCCTGAGCGTCGCCTACCTCATGCGATACTTTCGGGTGGGACGGCTTGATCCATTTGCCTACTATTGCGCGGCGTTCGGGGTCGTTTCCCTGATCCTGCTCAGCCGCTGACCTTCAGGAGGACCCATGCAAGATAACGCGCTGCAGAACAATCCGCTTGCCTTTTTCGCGGGCCTCGTGCTCTTCTTTGCCGGCCTCCTGGTGGCGCTCTTCTACCTCATCGTGCGGACCGCCACCGAAAGCACGATCCTGCCGGGACAGCATTTCCGGCTCAAGCACTTCATATTGGCGCTGGTCGTCGCGGCGGCCGGCGCGGTGCTCGCCTCCTTCGCCCGGCCGCGCGGATCGGCGATGTCCGATCGGACCAGCTTTAACCGCTAAGGCGGAGAATTAGCGCATGGCACAGATCGGCTATGCGGCCATGCTCGAGCAGTTCCATCCGCGCGAGCTGGTTGATTTTTGCGAGAAGGCGGAGGCCGCGGGATTCTCAGGGGTGATGGCGGCCGATCACGTGCAACCATGGACCCCACAGCAGGGCAACGCCGCATTCGTGTGGTCATTCATGGCGGCGGCCGCCGAGCATACCCGTGGCGACATCGGTCCGGGAGTTACCTGTCCCTCGTATCGATCGCATCCGGCCATCATTGCCCAGGCCGCGGCGACGATGAGCGCCATGTATCCAGGCCGTTTCTGGCTCGGGCTTGGATCCGGCGAAGCGCTCAACGAGCACGTCGTCGCCGGCTACTGGCCGGAGGTCGCCGAGCGCATCAACCGAATGTTCGAGTCGATCGAGATCATCCGTAAACTCTTCACCGGGAAGGACGTCAAACACGCGGGTGAGTACTACAAGATGGAGACGATGCGGCTCTGGACCATGCCGGAGCAACCGCCGCCGATCTACATCGCGACGGCCGGGCCGGTGACGGCGGAAAAGACCGGACGGTTCTGCGACGGACTGATCACCGTGGGGGCGCCAGAAGAAAAGATCGAAGGCGTCTTCGACCGCTTCGAAAAGGGGGCCCGCGAGGCCGGGAAAGATCCATCGACCATGCCGCGGATTCTCCAACTCCACCTCTCGTGGGCACGCACCGACGAGGAAGCCATGCGCAACGCGATGACCGAGTGGCCGAACGGCGGGATGAAGTTCCCTAAGGCGGACATCCGATCACCGAATGACTTCGCGCAAATGGCCAAGCTGGTCCGGCCCGAGGACTTCCAGGGCCGCATGTTGATCTCCGCAGATCCGGACGCTCACCGTCGCGAGGTCCAGAAGTTCATCGACCTCGGCTTCGATCGCGTCTACCTCCACAACGTCGGCCGCAACCAGCTCGAGTGGATTGACGTCTTCGCGAAACAGGTCCTCCCCAAGCTCCACTGAGGCGCCGCCGGCTCACTCGGCGGCCATCGCCAGAGCCATCGACCTCGAGTTGCGCCGGCATCGCAATCCGGCGCGAGCGCCCGCGGAGAAGGGGTACCTGAAGAGCGATCTCGAGTTCCTGGGTGTCGGGCTCCCAGAGATGCGGCGGATCGTCCGGGTCGTCAAGCAGCAGCACAGCGAACTCAAGCGTCAGGAAGTCCTGACTCTGGTCCGTGCCCTCTGGAAAACGACCGTGTTCGAGCGGCGGATGACATCAGCTTGCTGGAGCGATTGATCCGCCAGTCGAAAACCTGGGCGTTAGTCGATGAGCTCGCGATCGCCATCACGGGTCCGCTGGTGGAGCGTTCTCCGGAACTGCTCCGGGTCCTCGACCGCTGGGCACAAGACAGCGACTTCTGGGTGCGCCGCTCCGCGATGCTCGCGTTGCTGCGGCCCTTGCGACGGGGCCGCGGCGACTTTCTCCGCTTCGCGCGCTACGCCGACGGCATGCTCGAGGACCGCGAGTTCTTCATCCGCAAGTCGATCGGCTGGGTGCTCCGCGAGACCGGCAAGCCACAGCCGGACGTGGTCTATGCCTGGCTGCTGCCACGCGCTGCGCGAGCCTCCGGCGTCACCATCCGCGAGGCCGTGAAGTACCTATCGCCGGCGCAGCGCGCGAAGGTGCTGATGGCGTACCGTTCAGCCTCGGGGCGACGCTGACTCCGCTTCGCGTTTCAGATACGCGTTTCGGCGACGCAAGAGCCGGCTCATGTACTGACGAAGAAAGAGGATATCCGCCAACCGGCCCAATGGCCCCAGGGGCGATGTGTAATCAAAGGTGTCGAGCATCTCGGTTCCACCTTCCACTGCCAGGAACTGGTGCTCGTGGCGAAAGCGCCGAAAGGCACCACGGACCATCTCATCGACGAAGCGGCGCGGCGGCTCGAATTCTGTGATGCGCGATGTCAGGCGCTGCCGGACGCCGAAGTGCGTCGCCTCCCAGGTCACCTCGTCGCCCGGCCCGAGCAAACCCGAGGTAATGCCGCCAACGGCCCGCTCGCGCGAGGCCGCCGTCGAGCGCTGATGGAGCTCGACATCACGAGCCAGGTCGAAACACAGCGACGGTGGCGCTGCGACCGGCGTCCTGAGGACGATGACCGGCACGGGGTGGAGCCTAGCGGGGCGCCGCAAGCGGCAGTTTCCGGCCGCGCACCTCGATGAACGCGGGGAACAGCGTATCCAGGTGGGCATCGGAGCCCGGCTCCGTCTCATCGTCGTCATCGCCGGGTGAGAACTCCCAGATACCATCCACCACCATGCCCGCGGCAGCCATCCCGTTGACGATGGTTTCGAATCGGTGGCCGAACTCGATGGTCGGGGCGACCAGTTTCTTGTTGCCCAGGGTCCAGGTCATGCCCCACTCATCGGTATACGGCACCGGCTTGTCCTCGAAATAGGTGATCTTCGGGCGCCATCCACCCTCCTTGTAGCTGCCGTACAGTCGAAGCGTCGTCGGGTGCATGGTCGACAACAGGTAGGTTCCACCCGGCGCCAGCACGCGACCGACCTCCTTAAGGACGCGGACAGCATCGTCGACGAAGACCAGCGAGTGACAATGCCAGACGACGTCGAAGGAGGCATCCTTGAACATGGAGAGATCCTTCATGTTGCCTCGGACCAGCCGGATCTTGACGCGCTGCCGGGCGGCCAGGTCGCGGACCGTCTTCAGCTGGGTTGGCGAGATGTCGAAGACGGTTGTCTGGGCACCCAGCTTGGCGAAGATGACGGGGTCCCAGCCTCCACCGGCGGCAAGGCCGAGGACGCGAGCCCCCGCCAATCGCACCCCCTTGAGGCGCCCGCGGGGATCCATGAATCGCCGCATGCCCGCCCGCGTCCTGGGCGGCCGCCCGAAGGGACGGGTGTAGTTCATCGCGGCTTTCGCCAGCCGCTCCCACATTTCCTTGTTGTGCTCCGCAACCTGGTCCACCGTCCGCTGAGTCGATCGCATCAACCCTCATTGTCGAACAAGTCCGTTGCGCCATCACCGTTGAAGACCCAAGGACCCAGTCATGGCCACCGCTGACGTCGTCACCGGCGCCTTCAGTTACACCGGAAGCTTCATCGCCCGCCGGCTGCTCGCCGCGGGTCACCAGGTCCGGACGTTGACGAACAATCCGAGTCCCCCGCCGGACCTCAGAGAGAAAGTCGCCAGCGCTCCGCTCGACTTCGACGATGCCGATAACCTGGTGCGGTTCATGCGTGGCGCCGACACGCTCTACAACACCTACTGGATCCATTCCAACTACGGTGCCGAGGCCTTCGCGGTCGCCGTCCAACGCAGCAAGACACTATTTGCCGCGGCCCGCGAAGCTGGCGTTCGGCGCCTGGTTCATCTCAGCATCGCCAATCCCAGCGCGTCCCGGCATCCGTACTACGCGAGCAAGGCTGAGCTGGAACAGGTAGTGCGGTCAGCCGGCATGTCCTACGCCATCGTGCGCCCCACGCTCGTTTACGGTGAGGGTGACGTGCTGATCAACAATATCGCCTGGGTGCTGCGGCATTTTCCGGTGTTCGCCATTCCGGGTGACGGCGCCTATCGTGTCCAGCCTGTGCACGTCGAGGACGTCGCGTCGATTGCCGTCTCTGCCGGCCTTTCCGAGGGCGACATCGCCGTTGATGCCGCCGGCCCGGACATCCTCCGCTTCGAGGCGTTGGTTCGTATCTTGCATCGAGGCGTCGGATCGCGGAGCATGCTCGTGAAGACGCCGCCCGCCCTCGCGCTGGCAGGGGCACGGGTCGCCGGATTCATCGTGAAAGACGCCCTTCTGACGCGAGGGCAACTTGACGACCTGCGGGCAGAGCTCCTGGTCTCCGCGGAGCCGGCTCGCGGCACGATTCGGTTCAGCGAGTGGCTGCCACGGCAGCAGGCGCTCCTCGGCCGTCGATACGCGTCGGCGCGAACCCGTCACCAGCCGAGACCAGCTCTCTTGCAGGGAAGCAACACCTGAATCCGCCGATCGACGTCGTGACCGGCGCCTTTAGCTACAGCGGTCGCTTCGTCGCCCAACAGTTGCTCGAGCGCGGGCGCGGCGTGCGTACGCTGACCAACCACAGACAGCGCCGCCCTGGTCACAGCCCTCACGGGTACGGACACGCTCTACAACACCTACTGGGTTCGCGCGCCACAGGGCAGCCTGACCCATGGCGTCGCCGTCGAGAATACCCGGCGGTTGATCGAGGCGGCCCGCCGGGCCGGCGTCCGGCGCATCGTCCAGACCAGCATTGCCAACCCGACGGCCTCAGCCAGCAGCTACTACCGCGGCAAGGCTGCCCTCGAAGAGGCGGTACGCGCCTGCGGCCTCTCCTATGCGATCGTCCGGCCGACCCTTCTCTTTGGCGAAGGTGATGTGCTGATCAATAACATCGCCTGGCTGCTGCGGCATCTCCCCGTGTTTGCGATCCCGGGCGACGGCCGCTACCGCCTGCAGCCGATGCATGTCAAGGATCACGCGAACCTGCTGGTCGAGGTCGGTGCGCAAGCGGCCGACGTTGTCGTCGATTCCGCCGGGCCGGAGATCTTCACCTTCGACCAGCTGGTTCAGCTGCTTCGCCGCGTTCTGAACGTCCGCGCGCTGGTCGTGCACGCATCGCCCGCGCTGGCGATGGCCGGCGCCAGCGTAGCGGGCCGGGTAGTCCGCGACATGCTGCTCACCCGCGAAGAGCTCGACGATCTCATGCACGACATCCTCGTCTCGCACGAGCCAGCCCGTGGCACGACTCGGCTCACGGATTGGCTGTCATTGCACCGTGACGACGTCGGACGCCGGTACGCATCCGAAATGGAGCGCCACTACCGGCGAGCCACATGAGTCGGTGGGCCGCCGCCGGCGCCATCCTGTGGCTCGCGCTCGTCGCCGGCCGGCTAACCGGCCTGACCCGACTAACATTGATCGACCTCCTCTTCCTGCTGGCACCGCTCGTCATCGCACCGCTCGGGCTTCGGCTGATCGCCTTCGCGACGAGCCCTGGCTCGGGCCTCATGGCGGCGGCGGTGCGGAGTCAGCCCGTGGGGGCGGCGTTTGCCACCGTCGCCTTTCTCCTTCCGATCGGTGTCGCGGCGGCCATCTTCGCTTCGGTGTGGCTGCTGGTCTGTGCCATCGCCGCGCTCGGCGCGCTCGCCGACCTGCTCGAGGGTCGTTCATTCCAACCGGTCCGGCTCGCGCCCGCAGCCGCCGTCGGCTTCCTTGCGTTCGGCGCGGTCTGGCTGGTGCTGTCGCGAGCCGGGGTCGCCCCTCTCGGGCTCTCCCCCATCGTGGTAGAGCTCACTGCCGTGCACTTCCATTTCACGGGGTTTGCGGCAACCCTGATGGCCGCCCTGGTGCTCACGAGCCTCCATCACGAGCGCGGCATCTCACGTCAGATCGCGCTCGGTGCCTCGTTGTTGATGATCGCGGGATCACCGCTGGTGGCGGCGGGCTGGGGCACACCGTTCCACGTGCTCCAGGTCGTCGGCGCATTCCTGTTGGCTGCCGGCGTGATCGCAACCGCCGCCGTCGTTTTCTTCAGAAGCACAAGCCTGGTGGAGTCGACGCCGGCCCGCACCCTGCTCCGCCTGTCTGCCCTCGCGCCCCTCGCGCCCATGGTGCTGGCGGTCGAGTACAGCGCGGGCCACATCTTCGGGTTTCCGACGCTCGACATCCAGGCCATGGCGCTGATCCACGGCGATCTGAACGCGCTTGGATTCAGCTTGCTGGGCCTGGTCGGTTGGTCAATCGATCAGCGGCTGGCTTTGCGCTTGCGATCGACGTAGTCGAGCAGGACGTAGTCGCCCAGGCGGTCGGCGCTGGCGAAGAAGGCACGGCCGCCGTTCATGCGGGTCATCTGCTTGACGAACGACACCAGGTGGTAGTCGTTGTCGAGCATGAAGGTGTTGATCACGATGTGCTCGCGCGTGCAGCGCTGGACTTCGAGCAGCGTCTTCTGAAAGGTCTCGGGCAGTGGTGGATAGAAGAAGACGGCGTGCTGGCCTTCCATGTGCGCCGTCGGTTCGCCGTCGGTGACGATGATGACTTGCTTGTTGCCGGTCTTGTGCCGGTTGAGGAACTGGCGGGCCAGCATCAGGCCGTGCTGGATGTTGGTCCCGTAGATCGACTCGTTGTAGGTCAGCTCCGCCAGCTGATGCGACTTGACCGGCCGCGCGTAGTCACTGAAGGCGATCACCTGCAGGAAGTCGCGGGGAAACTGGCTGCGGATCAGCGCATCGAGCGCCAGCGCGACCTTCTTGGCGGCGTAGAAGTAGCCGCGTAGCGGCATCGACCGGCTCATGTCGATCATCAACACGGTTGCCGACTGGGCGCTGAACTCCGACCGGTACACCTCGAAGTCGTCGGTCTTCAGCCGGATCGGTTGCTGCGAACCTTCGCGGCGCAGCGCGTTCATCAGTGTCTGCTCGACGTGCAGGTTGAAGGCATCGCCGAACTCGTAGACCTTCGTCTCATCGGAGCGCTCCGAGCCGAGGCCGCGGACGCTGATCGGGTGGTCGCCGAAGCGATCGCGCTTCAACCGGGTATAAAGGTCCCGCAGCGCCTTCTGCCCGATGCGGCGCATCCCCCGCGGCGTCAACTCCATGCCGCGCCGGCCCTTCTGCACGTAGCCCTTCTTCTCCAGCTGGGCAGCCAGCGCGCTCATCTGGTCGGCCGCCTGGCGCGCATCCGGCCCGAGTAGCTGCTGGAGTTGTTGCGATTGCTCTGGTGTTAGCTGTCGGCCCTGGTATCCCTCGCGCAGCGCTGCCTCGAGATCCTCGATGCCCTGCAGCCGCTCCATCAGCGAGAGCGCCTCCTGCAGCGGTAATGACTCCGAGCCGTAGAAGGCGTAGCGGTTGCCGAGGCTCGGGCGAGGCGAGAGCAGCTCGAGCTGGGCGGCGAGTTCGGCCATCTGCTCCTGCAGCTCGGGATCGTTCAGCGTGGAGGCGAGCAAATCTTCCATTTGCTGCCGCATCTCCGGCGACAGTGATTGCATCAGCGACTCCATCTGCGCCATCTGCTTCTCGAGGTGCTGGATCAGCTCATCGAGGGTCTTCGGCGGGTCGGGACCGAAGAAATGGCCGAAACGCTGCATGAACTGCTCGAACCTGGGAGTCTTGCCCTCGAGCCGGTCGCGCAGCATCTGGTTGAGCGCCTTCATCATTTCCTTGATCTCGCCGAGCTGCTCAGGCCGCAGCTGTTGCATGGTGCGGGTCATGTTCTTGAAGTAGGTCTGCGAGACCTGCTGCTTGAGCTCCTCCATGAGTTGCTGGAAGGCCTGCGACGCGCCTTCGTCCATGAACTCGTAGTCGTTGAGCTGGCGGATGGTGCCGCCCACGTCCTCCGGCAGTCGGTCCAGTTCCTCGAGCTTCTTCTTCGCGATCTTCTGCACGACGCGCTTGGCGCTCTCGGGCGCTTGCTCGAGGCGGTCGTTGATGCCCTGCCGCTCGCGGCGAAGGATGTCGTTGAGCTTCTCGCGAATATTGCCGAAGAGGTCGTTCAGGTTGTAGCGCTTGAGCTGCTGCAGGCGCTTCTGGCGCAGGCGCTCGAGCATCTCCTCGAAGCCTGGCAGTCGGCGGCCCTGCTTGTCGCGCCAGCCCCGACTCATCAGCCGGTGGAGTGCGTAATCGAAGTCGCCGCCCTGGAACATATCCTCGGCAAGCCGGTCGAACAGCTCCTCGGCGTCACGACCAAAGGGCTCCTGGGACCCATCCCATCGCTCGTAGCGATTCGAGCGGGAGATCATCTAGCCGGCGTAGATCGCCGCTCCGTCCATATCGGTCTTGTTGATTCGCTTGCTCAGGTGGAGCCCCTCGAGGACGAACTCCACCCCCGAGGCGGCCAGCGCCGGCCGCTTGTCCAACCCCAGGCTCTTGAGCGCCTTCTCCATCCCGGGCAGCTCGCGCAACATGGCGGCGTAGCGCTCCGCGGCCTGGCCTTCTGACACCTCAAAGGTGAGGCCGGCGTCGAAGCGCTGCACCAGCTCGTTGAACTGGGTGGCCTCGAAATGCCGCCGGAAGACGTTGAGCACCGCCGTCTTGATGATCTTCTCCAGCACGGTCTGGTCGTCGCCCTCTTCCCAGGTTTCCATCTCCAGCTTGCCGGCGCTGGAGGGGATGATGGCGGGAAGGTCCGTG
>VBFF01000041.1 GCA_005889285.1 Chloroflexota bacterium | reverse complement strand
GAGCAGCGTGGCCACACTCGCCATCGGTGAAACCACGACCAGTCCCATGCCGATACCCCAGCCCAGGATCGGGATCCGGTAGTCGCGCAAGGTCTTGAGGAAGACGCTCCTAAGCCACATGATCGGTCTCCGTCGAGCCCGGGCTGTCCGCTTCGTAGTAGCGGAGGAAGATGTCCTCGAGGCTCGGCTCGTAGCTGGTCAGCGAGATGACCGGATAACGCGCGGCCGCCTTGACGACCGCATCCGCGGATCCCTGCATCGCCAGGTGCACCCCATGCCCGTTATGCAGCGCCTCAACCTCGATCACCCCGTCGAGCGTCTTGAACGTCTCAACCGGAATCGCCGCGGCGAATGTGATCGTCATCTCGTAACGCTTGATAGCCTTCACCTCCGCGACGTCCCCAATGCGGACGAGACGCCCGTCGCGGATGATCCCGACGGTCGTGCACGTCTTTTCGACTTCGCTCAGGACGTGCGACGAGAGAAAGATGGTGCGCCCCTCATTGCGCGCCTCGAGCACCATGCGATCGAATTCCTGCTGGTTGAGTGGATCGAGGCCGCTGGTCGGCTCGTCGAGGATCAGCAGGCGCGGGCGATGCATGAAGGCCTGGATCAACACCACCTTGCGCTTGTTTCCGGTCGAGTATTGGCGGAACTTGCGACTGGTATCGAGCTCGAAGCGGTCGACGAGCTGCTTGAGATAGGCGTGATCGACACCACCACGAAGATGGGCGAAGTACTCGAGGATCTGCCCGCCCGTCAGATTGGGATCGAGAGCAGGCTCACCGGGCATGTAGCCGATGAGGCGCTTGATCTCGAGCGACTGCTTCCAGCAATCGAGTCCGGCGATTCGCGCCGTGCCGGCGTCGGCGTGCAGGAGAGCCATCAGCAGCCGGATGGTCGTCGTCTTGCCTGCGCCATTGGGGCCCAGGAAACCGAAGACGTCGCCCTCCTCGACCTGGAACGAGACCTCGACGATGCCGCGCTTGCCGCCGTAGCTCTTGGTAAGTTTCTCGACTTCGATGATGGCCGTCATGTGTCCCTCTTTCAGCCGAACCAGAAATGCAGCGTCGACTCATCGGTGAGCGTCAGCGACCCCTTCGGAATGCCGAGGATTCGTTCGAACGCCTCGGTGAAGGACGCCACCGATCGCTGGACCACCGCGAACGTGATGGTCCCTGCCTGGCGGGCGATGAAGTAATCGTTGGCGAGCTCCTGAAAGCCGAGCATGAGCGAGACGAAGACCGTGGCCGTTTCGTCGGGTGACGCGACCTGGAAGACGCCCTCATCGATGCCCTGGTTGATCACCGCGGAGAGGAGCGGCACCACACGGCTCACCGTGAGCCGCCGGAGTTTCTCCCGGACGATCGCATTGTCGTCCGAGTTCCAGATCTCGATGATGGCGAGCATCAGCTCTTTTTGCTCGGCTTTGCGGCGGGCGATGCCCGCAAAGAAACGCTCCAGCTTGCGCAGGGCCGGCAGCTTGGGATCATGCAGGACAGGCGCGAGGTCCGCGATCGCCACGTCGGCGAACCGCTCGACGACCGCCTCGAGCAGCGCCTGCTTCGAGTCGAAGTAGTGGTAGAAGGCGCCTTTGGAGGCATCCAGCTCGTCGAGGACGTCCTGGATGCTCATCGATTGGAAACCCTTCGCCTGGACGAGGCGCTGGGCCACGTCCAGAAACGCGTCCCGACGGACCATGTGGAGGGTCGCATTGACGGTCCGGGCCACGGCGGCACTATATCAGACCGACGGTCGGTTTATTTATTGGCCGACGTTCGCCAGGGTGCTGCCGAGAAGAACGCCATCGGCCCAGTAGGTTCCGGTGGAGCTGCGCGGCAGCAGGTCCCAGGTGTCGCCGCTGTAGGGCAGGACGTCTATTGTCACGACGCGACTGCCGTCGAGAAGGTCGCCCGGGTTCAGCGCGCCGATCCGGCGCCCGTCGGCGGTTGCGTGGCCGGGGGACGCGACCACGGCGCGTCCATCCGCAAGCACGATCCGAACCACGCGGTGGCCGAAGGGTGCGGGCGTATGGCGGACGATCGCGATCGCGGCGGCGACCCGCTTGCCGGCGTCGACGGTCCAGACGAGCATGCCAGCCCGGAGGTCAGAGACGGGAATCGCCCCATCCGGGGTCGCAATTCGGACTGTGGCCGCGAGGCAGATCGGACAGCCACCCCGGCCGGGGAACTGGGTCGGATCGTGGCTCTCGAGCGAGATGGTGCCGTGAGCGTCGATGGTGCCCACGACGTGTTCCGGCGATGGCCTGCCCGCGATGTAGTCGAATCGGAACCGCGGGCCGTCGGCCCCCAGTGGCAGCGCCTGGAGCACCTGGACCTGCTGCACGATCCGGCGGTCGTCATCGGCGGTCAGGTGCGCCGCGTCGAGTTTCTCGTGGTGGACGATCGCGTCGAAGCTGGCGGCATCTTGAGATCGCAACGTGGCGGCTTCCTGGGATGCCTCGGCGTCGGAGGGGATGCGCACCACCGGCGGCCCGCAGAACAGCGGCGATCCAATGGTGTCGATCAGCCGGTACTTCAGCTCGGGGGTCGTGAGCGTCTGGCTCACCCCGCCGTACTTGACTGGACCGCACGCGGTCAGGGCGAGCAGAAGCACGGCGACCGTCAAGCGGCGCACGGAGTTAAGACGTCGGCGACCAGAAAAAGTTCCGGTAGGGACGGCCACATCAGCGCCAGAGCAGCCACGCGAATCGAGCTCGATGGTGGCACTGGTGGAGAAGACTAATGAAGAGGGAGGCGGCGCTGCCGGATGCCGTAGAGCGCCACCGTGCCGCCGCCGGCGCCCAGCGCGGCTGCAACCAGTCCCCCAAGAACGACCAGCACCTGCCGACTGGTCACGCCATACAGGACGGCGCCCAATCCGGGAAGGCCGAGCGCGACGAGGACCGCAAGGCCGAGCCAGATCGTGGCGGGCGTCACCCAGGTCGTCCGCAAGGAAAGCCCGCCGGGTCGAGACCACATCAGCGCCATGAAGCGATCCGCCACGGGCAGTAACCGTAACTGCCAGGCATCAAGCGGCGGCGCGTCTTTCGGAACTCGGGTCCAGGGATAGCTGATCAGAGCACAACGGGCCGCGTGGTCGCAGCTTTCTCCGCCGGCGACAGCGAGCCGGAAACGTTAGTACGCGCCTGATTGATTCGGCCCTGCGGCGCTCATAGAATCCGCCCGCAAGGATGCGGCCTCCAGTTCTTCGACTGATCGCCCCCCTGCTGGCCGTCGCCTTGAGTGCGTGCGGTGCCAGTCAGGCTGGCACACCGCCGCACCCCGCGACGCCAACCCCAACCATTTCACCCACGGCAACGCCGACCCCGCATGTCACCGTGATCGACGCCGCCTACGTGGCCACCGAGCTCGGCGGCGTTGAGCAGGGAATCCGCCTCCCGGATACCCCGGCACAGGAATATCTCAGCCTTGGGCGGCGCCAGCAAAGTGCCTACCATCTACTCGCCGCCCACCCCGATTGGGTCCCGGCCGTACTAGCCGCCCTGCCCGCAGCGATCCGCTCGGTCGTACAGACCAACATCAGCGCCGCGCAGCAGATCGATGACCTGAACGGCGCCAGCAGTGCGCTGCCGCACTGGCGGATCGTCGCGCCGCCGGCGCCCGAGGTTTTGCTCGGTTACTACCGCGAAGCCCAGCAAGCCTACGGAATCGCGTGGCAGTACTTCGCGGCCATCAACTTGATCGAAACCAACATGGGCCGCATCCAGGGATTGAGCTCGGCGGGGGCGCAGGGCCCGATGCAGTTCATGCCGGCGACCTGGGCCAGCTATGGACGCGGCGATGTGAACAATCCGCACGACGCGATCCTGGCCGCCGGTCGCTACCTGCAGGCGCACGGCGCCCCGTCGAATATGACGCGGGCGATTTACGCTTACAACCCGAGCATGCTCTATGTGCGAGCCGTCCAGCTCTATGCCCAACAGATGTTTGCCAGCGAGCGCGCCTTCCTCGCGTACTACAACTGGGAGGTCTACGTGCAGACGAAGACCGGCGAGGTGCTCTTGCCGGAAGGCTTCAGCGGCTAGCCGCGTTCGCCGGCACGGTCAGCACCCGGTCGAAGAAGCGGTACGTTCGCAGCAGCGCATCGTCGATCGCGGCCTTGTGCGTTGTCGCCCCATATCGGAGGAATCCATGCGGCGCACCCGGGTAGGTGACGATTTCGGCGTCGGTCTTGAGCGCATCCCGAAAGGCCGCGATCTGATCGGACGTAATGTTCGGGTCCGCGCCACCGAACACGCCTAACAACGGAATCCGGATCTCGGCGGCGAGCTGAAGCGGCGAAAGCCGGCCCGGCTCCGCTTGAAGATGGCCGTAATAGGCCACCGCGCCGGAAAGCCCGCGCACTCGCGCCGCCGACACGTCGGCGAGACGGCCTCCCATGCAGAATCCCCAGCACGCCACGTGCGAGGCGCCTCGCGCCTGCAGATCGTCGACGGCCGCCTGCATGTCGGCCAGGAATCGTTCGTCGGTGAGCTGCTGGGCTCGCCGCATGGCGCGCGCCATCGCCTCCGGCTTGGTGCCGGTCCGTTCCGGGGCTCGCATCGCCTCCGGCAGATCCCCCTGGCGCCCGAAGAAGTCGACCAGCACCGCGGCGTAGCCGTGCTCGGTGATGCGCCGGGCCAGGTCCTTATAGAAGTCGGTGTAGCCCCAGATGTCGTGGATGATGAGCACCGCGCCGCGCCGCAAGCCGGTCGCCGGCTGGGCCACGAACTCTCGCAAAGCCGCCCCGTCCCCGGCGCGCAGGGTTCGCTCCTCCTCGTTGAGCGCCGCCGCGGGACGGGGACCATCGTCGTCGCCCGGCGCGGTACACATTCGGTCAGTTTAGGATCTGAGTCCGCGAACGAATTCGGCGACCCGGTCCATCGCCGCATCGACCACCGGGATCAGACCATGGCCTACGCCCGGGAACGTCACGAGCTGCGCTCGGCGCAACAGGCGAACCGAGGAGCGGAGCAAGTCAATCTGCGCGAATGGATCCGACTCTCCGGAAAGCAGCAAGACGGGGCACTCGATCTTCGGCCAATGCTCGGTGCGTAGATCCTCGGGGTGGCCTGGGCGATGCAGCGGGTAACTCAAGAGGATCAGCGCCGCGTAGCGCACCTCCAACGCTGCCATGCTCGAGACGCGACCACCGTAGGAATGCCCACCGGCGATCGCCCCCGCCGGCACCTTCTCGATGAACACCGGCACGGCGCGCTCGGCCTTGGAGCGGGGTAAGTCGATCGCGGAGGCGGTGAGCTTGCGGGCCTGCAGCGCTTTGATATACGGCCGCATGCTCGTCGCGTCCCCCGAGGCGCCGTGGGCGAGGTAGATCGCGGGAATGTTGGATGCTTTGGGAGCCACCGGCTAACATTAGTGCCGCGACCCATGGCACGCGTCCTGCTCGTCGAGGACGAGCCCAACATCGCGTCGATCATCGTCTTCAAGCTGGAGCGGGAAGGACACCAGGTGCGCTGGGAGGCCAGCGCCGGTGCTGTGCCGGCCGCGGCGGAGGCGACCCAACCCGAGCTGGTCCTGCTGGATTCGAGCCTGCCGGATGGTGATCCGTTTACTCTCCTCAGCCTGCTCACCCCACACGCCCCGGTCGTGATGATGACCGAGTTCCGTGACACGGTGACCCCGCAGCGAGCCCGGGCCGCCGGCGCGGTGGCGACCGTGGAGAAGCCGTTCAAGCCGACGCAACTGGCCCGGCTGGTCGCGCAGTTAGCGCCCGCGCCCGCCGCGGGGCGACCATGATGACCGTCCTGGCGCGCAAGCAGGGTGCCGCGCTCGTGATCCGGGACCGCGCCCTCGGCATCTTCACCGACAAGGGCTTCACCCCGGTCGACTTCAAGGTCGAGCTCGCCATGAAGCTCGCCACCCGGCTCAAGTACACGCCGGTACTGCCGGCCCAGGAGATGGAGGAACCCGAGTTGCTCCGCTTCCTCAGCCAATAAGCCGAGCGTAAGAGCGCTCGGCGCTCGACGTTGTTTTATCGCCATGACCACCGAAGTCGAGCGGCTGGTCAGGAGCGGCAGGCAAGCCGAGATCGAGGGGAACCTCCGTGACGCGCTCGTCCGCTTCGAGGCAGCGGTGAAGCTGGCCGGCGACGACGCGCTCCCGCGGCTGCGGCTCGGAACCCTCTGCCATCGGATGCGCGATTATGCGCGGGCTCGAGAGACGCTCCAAGAGGCAGCGCGCCTCGACCCGGACAACGCGGAGGTCGCGTTCCGGCTCGGCTTGACCTGTGACGCGCTGGGTGATCGTGATGTAGCTCGTGCTGCCTTCGCGCGCGCCATGATGCTCGCGCCGAGTGCCTGGCAAACCTGGTTCCTGATCGGCCGGGACCACCGCCAGCTGGGCCACGCCGAGGTGGCGCGACTTGCCTACCGCCGCGCCCTCGATGCGGCGCCCGACGAGCCGGAGATCCTCTTCGAGCAGGGGACGTTGCTTTGGGAGATGGATATGCGCGATGACGCGTTCGCCTTGCTCGAGCGTGCGGTGCGGATCTGCCCGGTCGATCCCGGTTATACGCTGCAGCTCGCTCTGGCGGAAATGGAGCGGGACAACCTGACGGCGGCGCGCCGGTTGCTCACGACGGCAAAGCACCTCGCCCCGGCCGAGCGGCGCATCGACGTCGCCCTCCAGGAGCTTGCATCTCGAACGAAGGCGCCCCGACGACACAAGCGCGCCGCGTAGCGCGGCCAAAGACAAAGGCCGCTGGTTGAGGGCGGCCTTGTGGGGAGGAGGGGGACGGGAGGATTTTTTTAACCTGAGCGCAGGCTAGCAGCGCCGCATTACGGCGCCGCTAAACGTCAAGCGCCTTGCCGGGCGCCGGCGTCGGCCCAGCGCGGGGCCGCAACGTCGGCCGTAAGCACCTGCTCCTGCGCCAGAATTCGCCGCAGGATGGCGACCGAGGAGGCATAGGTCGAATCCAGCCCGTAATAGGAAAGGCCCCGCGCGCCCAGCGTGCGGGCCTGGGTGTAGGGCGTGTCAGAGGCGTAGTGCAGGACCCCGAAGTCGAACGGGAGCTTGGTGAAATTGATGTTCTCCCGCGTCGGATAGCGCGACGATTCGGCGGCCTCGTAGAGGGCGTTGAGGTACGGACCCGCCTCCATTTCGACCACCGTAAAGCTCTCCCGGTGGTAGAAGTCGAGATACCCGCGGTTCTGCAGGAAGGTGCCACGAACCGTGACCGCGCGCTGGTTGTCCAGGGCCGCGCCGTAGACAAGGAACGGCGCAACGCTGTTGAAACTGAAGCAATTGTCCAGCCAGTAGGTATTTTCCGAGTGTTCTTCGTAGACGACGTTGGGAATCATGATGTCGCCGATGCTGCCGTTGAGGGTGGCCGCCTTGCCGAGTACGTAGACGCCGCGCAGCGTTCCGACGCTCTCCGCGACCTCCCGCAGCACGTTGTAGGCACCTAGCCCGAGCGGATAGTTGACGTTGATCAGCACGGCCGGGCTGCGCTCCAGCCGATCCGGGGGCGGACTTCCCAATCGCGGGTCGAGGTCCGCTGCCACCAGCCGGTCGAGAATAATCACCTGCGCGGCGACGTCGAGGCCAGCGTGGCTCGGAAGGAAAAAGATGCCACGCTCCTCTTCTTCAGCGGTACGAAGCGCCCGGCGCTGACCCGCCTCGGGCGACTGGCCGTAATAGGAGCGCGCCGCGTAGTAGAGGAAGTTGTCCCAATTGCCGCGCGACTGACCCTGCCGCAGCTTGCGCAGCTCGGGGACCAGTTCCAGGTTGTTGCTCCGTTCGATGTACTCGACGATTTCGCCCTGGTGCCGCCGCGCGGATCCGCTCATCAGGTTCACGAGGCTGTGCGTGTTGCTCGAGACGAAATAAACCGGGCGGTCGCGCACGCCCTCGCGCTGCATCAGTGACTCAATCGGCTCCCACCAGCGGCGCGTCGCCTTGATGTATCCGATCTGGGTGCCACCCAACATCCGCACGCGGAAGTCCTTCTCCTCGGCCCGGATTCGGCGGAGTGGCTCGAGCAGATCGCCCCAGATTTCCACCAGGCGCAGCGCGTCATCCTCCGAAATGCCCAGACGCTGCAGCACCTGGAACTGGTCGGTCACGTCCGAGGCGCCACTCAAGTCTTCGGCGTTGAGCAGCGCGTGCAACTTGTTCCACTCGATTTGGAGCGCGACCAGTTGCGGGATCACATCGTCGATGTCGGACGGACTGGCGATGTACACCGCGAGCGTCTCCTTGCCGTCGAAGTAGTAGCGACGGCGCCGGCCGGGCGCGCTCTGCATCTCCCACTTTTCCACGTCAACATCGAGCATCCGCTTGAAGACGTCGGCGGATTGGCCGAGCACGATTCGCCGAACGGCCGTGATGGAGGGGGGTAGACGGCGAAGCGCGTAGATCAGCGCGCCAGTATCCGGCTCCGCCGATCCGGCCTTGGGGTGCAGGCTCGACTGCATCCCGATGTGGGACTGTTCGAGCACCTTCAGCTTGGTCTCGCCCGAGCTCCGCAGGAGGGTACCGTAGGTCCGCGTGTAGAGCTCCACCGCGTCCCGGCCGGGCCCGCGATCGGAGTCGGGATCGATGAAAGCCATTGTGGGTATTATCCCGCTCGTTTTCGAAAGCCTGCCGGTGACCGAGCGTCGCTTGTTTACATCTTTTAACGCAAGTTGTTTGCTGCTTGCGGGAAGGGGCTCGTACCGTGGGCGCTGATCAAACAACTAGCACGCGTCGGAGGAACCAGCCTGAGAATCTACCAAGCGATCCAAACCGAGACTCAACGCACGACGCTGCGAGTAATCGCGACCCGCGCCGAGGACGCCAAGCGCAAGCTCAGCCTTTATGCGCTGGACCGCGTCCTGTGGGCATTGGAAGAGATGAATCTCGCCGAGCGCACCAGAGTCCCCGGTGAGATCGTGGAGCAGCTGCTGGCGTTTGGTGTTCCGTACACGCCGGACGTCAAAATCCCCGACCTGATCGAGCTCGTCTTCACCGCCCAGGAACAGTTCATGAACGTCGAGCCCGACGAAATCAACCGCGTACCTACCATCGAAGAGCTCGAAGCGTACTTCGAGCAGTCGCGCGTCGCCTGATCTAGCGAAGCCGCGCATCCTATAATTGCGGTCACCTTTTGGGGAGGTGATGCCGGCCACCTGTCGACAAGTTAATAACGACCGATAGGTGGCTCGAGGAGAGCTGAAAAGGGAAGCCGGTGCGAATCCGGCGCGAACCCGTCACTGTAACCGAGGAGCCGTGGGCGAGATCCACCGAGGCGCAGGCCTTGGGAAGGAGCCCAGCGGCAATGATCCGGAGCCAGGAGACCTGCCTGTCGGGGACCAACGACCCTCTTCGAGGCTGAGAGGGAGGTGCCAGGCATCTTCACGATCGGCCTCCAGTTGCGCATTCACAGCTCTGGAGGACACCCATGAAACGACAACTCGCTGCGCTGGCTGCTGCCGCGCTCGCGGCAATCGCATCGGCATCGCCGGCTTCCGCCTTTACCCCGCAATCAGCCCCGGCGACGCACGCCCTGGAATGGCTGCAAAGCCTGCAGAGCGCCGACGGCACCGTCGCCGGAAGCGCGTCGCGGACGGAAGACACCGTTTTTGGACTGGTTGCCAACGGTAAAGCCGTCACCAGTTTTGCCACCTCGGGAAAGACCACCATCGACTCCCTGCGCACGCACCTTGCGGATGAGGAAAAGACCGCCGGAAACATCGGCGGGCTGATCATGGCGGTCTCGGCGGCCGGACTCACGCCGACCGAATTCGCCGGACACAACCTGCTCCAGGATCTCGCCTGTACCTACGATCCGTCCACCGGCGCGTACAACAGCCAGCTGTTCAATGACGCCCTCGCCGTCCTCGCTCTACCGGCGGGCTCCGCATCGGCGAAGGCCGTCGCCTTCCTCAAAGACCATCAACTGGCGGACGGTGGCTGGGAGTTCGCCACCGGGTGGGGCTCCGACACCAACACCACCGCCATCGTCCTCCTCGCGCTGACCTCGGCCAACGGCATGACTACGGTTGTGAAAACGCGAGCGCTCGACTACTTCCATTTGCACCAGAAGCCGAGCGGCGGATTCGAGTATTCGACCCCCTTCACGCAACCTGGCGATTCTGACCCAAACTCCGACGCCGCGGTCGTTCAGGCTCTACTCGCGCTCGGCGAGGATCCCACCGGGACGGCCTGGACACTGACCGACAAGAACGCGGTCACCGACCTCCTGACCTTCCAGTTTGAGAATGGTGGCTTCGGTTTCTCCCGGCCCACCTCGTCTCAAACCGCAGCGCCCGACGCGCTTTCGACGACGCAAGCGCTCGTCGCGCTGGCCTCGAAATATCTTCCGGTCACGCGCACGGCGGGAGCGATGCCAACGACGTGCCCTTCGGTGACCACGACCTCGCCGTCGCCGACCGCCGCCCCGACGGTCCCGCAGCTCCCGGCGACAGGGGCGCAGCCGGCGCCAGCGCCGCTTGTTCCCGCAATTGTCGGGTTCGCCCTGGTGGCGGTGGGCTGGAGGCTGCGCCGACGCGCTCGCTGACGATCGGCAAAACGATGTGGTTGGGCGCCGCCGCGACGGCGGCGCTCATCGCCGCGCTCCTCGCCATCCGTCCGGCCCATGCAGCGGTGCACCATGCCGCGCTGGTCATCCAGCACGCGAGTGGCAGCGTCATCACGCGGTGCGTGGCCTTCGCGGAGGAGCAGATCACTGGACTGCAGCTGGTCGAGCGGTCAGGCGTGCAGTACGAGTCCCAGGGCTTCGGATCGATGGGAAGTGCGATGTGCCAGCTCGACCGGGAACCATCGACCATCCCGCCAGGATGCTTCGGATCCGGACCGTACTGGCAGTACTTCCATCGTCAGGGCGCGGGCTGGCAAACGTCGCCACTCGGCGCCAGCTCGTCCCCCCTGCAGGACGGCGACATGGACGGCTGGCACTACGCCGCCGGGAAGAACCAGGTCCCCAGCATGGTCGCGTTTGCCTCGGTGTGCCGGGCGCCCGCGCCACCGCCCCAAATCCGGCCACCCCTGTTCCAGTAGCGACGCCGGCACCGACGCCGCGCCTCGACGCGTTGCTGCCGTCGGCGTCACCGAGCCCCGACGCCGTGCTGACTTCCACGGGGCCGCGCGCACAGCCGCCGAAGCCGACCGCGGCGGCGCCATGGCTCGCGCTGGGGAGTCTGGCGATCCTGCTGCTGACGCTTGGCGCCGTCAACCTGCGGCGACGGGGCCCGTGATCCGCCACCCCGTGGCGTGGGGCGCGTGGACGATCGCGGCGCTCGCCGACGCGTTCATCGACCGCAATCCCTACGTGCAGGCATTGCTTCTCCTCGCAGTGATCAACGTCTACCTGCCGTACCGGGGGCGGCGGCTGGCTAGCACCTGGAAATTCGGCCTGGCACTCGCCCTCGTCCCCCTCCTCTTCAGCGCGGCCCTCAGCCGTTTCGGCCGGCATGTGCTCTTCACCTTGCCCCCGATCCCGATCATCGGCGGACGATGGACGCTCGATGCCGTCGCGTTCGGCGCCTCGACCGGGCTGGCCTTGTTGCTGACGGTCGCGGTCTTCGCCGTCCTGCAGCGCACGGTCCGGAGTGCCGACGTCGTCGCCATCCTCCCCCGGCCGCTGTACCGGGCCGGAACCACAGTGGCTCTCGCGCTCGCCTTCGCACCGAAAACGCTGGCCGCGTTTCAAGCCATTCGCGAGGCGCGTCAACTGCGCGGGCAGCGTACCGGCTGGCGCGCGGCGCCGGCGTTGCTGCTGCCCCTCCTCCTCACGACACTCGAGCGGGCGCTGCAGTACGGTGAGTCGCTCGACGCGCGCGGCTTCGGCAGCGGCCGGCGATCGCGCTACCGTCCGTTCCACTGGACGGCCGCGGACCTGCTGGTCGTCATCGCCTCGCTGGCGGCGATCGTCGTGATCGCCTTGTTGCCGGCCGTTGCCTACAACCCGTACGTCGACCTGGTGCCGGCGGCGCCCGACCCCGATCGCTTGCTGGCCGTCGCCCTGGTCGCCGTGCCCGCGGTCACCGCCAGCCTTTTACGAGTGGACCATGCCCGTCATCGCGCTTGACGCCGTCAGCTATCGCTACCCGGAGGCCGACCGCCCGGCCCTGAGCGACATCACGACCGCGGTGGACCCCGGCGAGGTGATCCTCCTCCGGGGGCCCTCCGGCAGCGGAAAGTCGACACTGCTCCGCTGCCTGAACGGCCTGGTTCCGCACAGCACCGGCGGCCAGTTCCGCGGCCGGGTCGTGGTCTGCGGCCTCGACACGCGAAGCCATCCGCCACGTGAACTCGGGACCCACGTCGGCTTCGTCTTTCAACATCCCGATGCGCAGTTCGTGCTCGAGGACGTCGAGGCGGAGCTCGCCTTTGGTCTCGAGAATCTCGGATTGTCGCGGCCGCTGATGCGCAAGCGCGTCGAGGAGGTGATCGACCAGGTCGGGATCAACCCGCTGCGGCGTCGCCGGATCGACACCCTGTCGGGGGGCGAACGCCAGCGGGTTGCGATTGCCGCGGCAGTCGCCATGCATCCCGATGCGCTCGTCCTCGACGAGCCAACCTCCCAGCTCGACCCGCAGGCCGCCGAGGACGTGCTGCAGGTCGTGCTCCGGCTGGTGGCCGAGCTCGGGATGACGACGGTGATCGCCGAGCATCGGGTCGAGCGCATCGCCCCCTTTGTCGATCGGATCTGGACCCTCGATGCCGGGGTGCTGCGCGACCAGCCGCCTCGTATCGCGCTCGCGGAAGGCGGAGCGCGGCCGCCGGTGGTCGACCTGGCGCTGCGGGCAGGATGGATGCCAATTCCGCTCGGGCTTCGCGATGCCCGCGTCCATGCCCAGCGCATTGGTTTTTCTCCCTCCCCCGCTCGCGGGGCAGGGCAGGGTGAGGGCGTTCGGGGTCCGACCATCTGTCGGGTCGACGGCGTGCACCATCGCTATGACACCGCGCCCGCGGTGCAGGGCGTCTCGCTGACACTGCGCCGCGGCGAGGTCGTCGCGTTGATGGGTCGCAACGGATCCGGAAAGACGACACTCCTGAAGTTGATCGGCGGTGCGATGCGGCCACAACGTGGCACCGTCACCAACGAGGGCGTCGCCGCCTACGTCCCGCAGGACGCCGACTCGTTGCTGTTCGCGGCCAGCGTCGATGAAGAGCTGCGAGGTCAGTCGGAGGAGGTCGTCGCGCCATTCGCCGCCTGGCTCCATCGCTACCCGCGAGACCTGAGCTCGGGCGAACGTCAGCAGCTCGCCATCGCGTTGATGGGCGCGCGGGCCGACCTATTGTTGCTCGACGAACCCACGCGCGGACTCGATCCGCAGGTGAAGCGGGCGCTGAGCGCCTACCTGCAGACCCGAGCCGGTGCGGGCGCCGGCATCCTCGTCGCCACGCACGACGTCGAATGGGCGGCCCGCACCGCAGGTCGGATCCTACTAATGGCGGATGGCGAAATCTACGCGGACGGTCCACCCGCCTCGGTATTGAGCGACTCCCTGGTCTTCGCGACCCAGATCAGCAAGCTCGTCGGCGGCGGCTGGCTCTTGCCGGAGGAGGTGCCCCTTTGAGCGGATGGCTCGCCGCGCGGAGCGAAGCTGCGCTCCTGCTCGGGCTCACCGCTGCCGGCCTCGCTCTCTTCATCGGTCCCCTTTTCCTCGGACCGGCGTTTCCGCAGCCGGAGGTGCTCTTCAGCGCGCTGGTCGCGGTGTCCGCCCTCGTCGTGCTGGGGGTCGCCCTCCAAACCCATCGACTCTCGACGCGCTTGCTGGCGGTGCTGGCCGCCCTGGTGGCGATCGACGCCACACTCCGGCTCGTCATCGTCATCGGACTGCTGGGGTTTTCGCCCATCTTTTTCCTGATCATCGCGGGCGGGTTCGTCATGGGTCCGAGCTTCGGCTTCGCCAGCGGCGCGCTGACGCTCCTGCTCTCGGCGGTGCTCACGGCCGGCCTGGGGCCGTGGCTGCCTTACCAGATGCTTGCCGCCGGCTGGGTCGGCATGGGCGCCGGATATCTGGGCCGGCTGACGCGTCGCTCGACTTCGCCCTGGGCCATCGCTCTGCTCTGCCTGTATGCCGGGGCCGCGGGCTTCATCTACGGCCTTCTGCTCGACCTCTGGGAGTGGCCCTTGCTCGTTGCCGCCGGGTCATCGCCCCTGAGTTGGGTGCCGGGAGCCGGAGCGGCCGCGCTGCTCCGCCGCTTCAGCGGCTTCTACCTGGCGACCTCGCTTGCCTACGACACCTTCCGGGCCGCTGGCAACCTCGTGCTGATCGCCGTGCTGGGTCCGGCGGTGATCCGCGCCCTCGATCGTTTCCGGCGCCGCTTTCTCCTGGACTGGGCCGAACCGGGAATGCCTCCAGAACTCGCCCCCGCTAAGATTCCGGCAGATGTCCGAACTCCCGCCTGAGATCGCGGTCGAGCACGAACCGACCGACTCGGATCCGCCGCCCGAAAGCATTCGCCCGGACCGGCCGCGCATCTGGCCGGAAGAGCCGCGCGCGCCGCGGCCCCAGATCAAGCGGCCGATGGAAGAGTGGCTTGCCGAATTCGAGGAGCGCGTCAAGCAGCAGGACGCCCGCCCGCGCGAGCAACCCGGCCGCCGGCGGCGGCTCCGTGGGCTGGCGCGGATCGTACCGGCCGCTGCTACCCCACGCCCCGAGCGTCCGCCGGAGCGGGTTCGGGGCGAGAGCGCCAGTCCGGAGCCGGGTGACCAGCAACGCCGCGGCCGGCGACGTCGAGGACGCGGCGGCGGCCGTCAGGTGACTGGCGAATCCGGACAGGCCCCGCGGCAGGGCCAGCCAACCCGGTCACCGCGTGCCGGATCACCACCACGGCAGCCGGGAAGTCCCGGGCCGCAGCGCGGACGCGATCGCCGCCCAAATCCACCGCGAGGCGACGTGCCGCCCCCGCCCTCGTCGTCCGGGCCGGAATCCGATCCGAATCGGCGCCGCCGGCGCCGCGGGCGTGGTCGAGGCCGCGGTCCACGTCCTGGCGGTCCGAGTCCAGGCGGCGGTCCAGGCGGACCTCCGGGGCCGAGCTGACGGCTCGAATTGAGCGGAATTCGCCGGAATAGAATGGACCAGCGTGGCGTTGGCATGAGTAGCGATTTTTCGCTCTTTGAGAGGCATCTCGATGCGCTATATCGCAGCGCGTTGCGCCTGACGAGGAAGCCGGAAGACGCCGAGGATCTAGTGCAGGAAACCTATTTGCGAGCCTACCGATACCGGAATCGATTCAAGCCCGGCACGAACGAGAAGGCCTGGCTCTTCACCATCATGACCAACGTGTTCCGCAATCGTCTGCGCAAGCGGGGCGCGCCCGAAGATCCCATCGATCAGCCGGGCACGGACTTCTCCATCTACGACCAGATGCGTCGCGATGGGATGCCGGTCCACTTGATGTCGCCGGAGGAGATCATCGTCGATCGCGGTTTCGGCGATGAGGTCAAGCACGCGCTGGAGGAACTCCCCGTTCCGATGCGGATGGTGGTGGTGCTGGTCGACGTCGAAGACTTCTCCTACAAAGAAGTCGCGTCGATCCTCGGCATCAAGATCGGCACCGTCATGTCCCGCCTGCATCGCGGGCGCCAGGCGTTGCAGAAGAAATTGTGGGAATATTCCGGTAGGCCGAAGGCACCGTCGCTGGCCGTGGGGGCGCGCTGATGGGAGATCACTGCGAACAGACCATGCGCCGGCTCAACACCTACATCGACCGTGAGCTGAGTGACAGCGAAGTCCGCAACGTCAAGGCACACCTGGACGACTGTCCCCCCTGCGAGCAGGTCTTCGATTTCCAGGCAGAGATGAAGCGGTTGGTTCGCAAGGAATGCTGCACCGACGACGCGCCCGCGCGCCTGCGCGATTGGGTGCGCCAGCTCAGCACCGAGAAATCTAAGCCGGCTGGATGATCGTCGACCTGGCCCTGGCGTTTCTCGCCGGCCTGTTGTCGTTCGCCTCGACTTGCGTCCTCCCGCTGGTTCCCGCCTATGTCGCCTACATGGGTGCCGCCTCCAGCGGTACCACGACCACCCTCCGCCAGCAGCTCAAAGTGCTGGGCAACGCGGCACTGTTCGTCGGCGGCTTCGCCACGGCCTTCGTGGCCCTGGGCGCATCCTTTGGCCTGATCGGAGCGGACCTGAAAGCCTACCGGCCACTGCTGCTGCAGATCGCCGGCGCCGCGCTGGTCTTGATCGGGATCGCCCTCCTGACACTGGGCCGCATACCCGGACTGATGGGCGAGAAGCGCCTCGACATCGCCCACCGATTGCCGCGCGCGCCCTGGGCATCGTATGTCATCGGTCTCGCCTTCGCCATCGGCTGGACCCCCTGCGTCGGCCCGATCCTGGCGGCCATCCTGCTCCGCGCCGGCAGCAGCGGGACGGCGGCGCAGGGCGCGCTGCTGCTGGCGGTTTACTCCGCCGGTCTTGGCCTGCCCTTCCTGATCGCCGCCGGCCTTTCCGGGGTGCTGAGCCGTTTGCTCGCGCGGGTGCGTGGCGCCTACGCCGTCCTCAACGCGGTCGCGGCGGTCTTCCTGATCGGCATGGGTCTGCTGATCTTCTCCAACCGGCTGACGGTCTTCAACGACTTCTTCCCGGTCGTGGCCGTCACCACGCCCTTTGATTCCCATTTCGATAGCGGTAACCCGACGCCCGCGCCCCATGGACCGGTGCAGGTCGGCAAGCCGGCGCCGAGCTTCACGGTGACCGACATCGACGGGCGTCGGGTGTCGCTGTCGCAGCTGAGGGGAAAGCCGGTCTTGATCAACTTTTGGGCGACCTGGTGTGTTCCCTGCCGCGATGAGCTCCCTTTGATCCGCGATGAATACCTGGCCCATCAAGCGGAGGGATTCACGGTGATTGCCATCAACTTCGGCGACGAGTCGTCAGACACGGTCCGCAAGTTCTGGAGCAGCCACACCCTGCAGCCGGCACCGTTCCTCGATCCCGATGGAAGCGTCGCCTCCAACTATGGCGTCGCCTTGAACAATACCGGGTTACCCGTCAGCGTCCTGGTGGCTCGCGACGGCATCATCAGCAGTTACGAGCCGTTTCCGCTGACCAAGGACTTCATCGACGCCGCGCTGGCGAAAGTGCTCTAGTGCCGCAGCCCACCGAGACTGGCACGTGGTCGGGCCGGGGCCTCTGGCGCTATCGAGCGGACCTCGCGATTCGCGGCGACCCCGTGACGCTCGGCGAAGGCGCGACCCCGCTCGTGCCCCACGAAAAATACCTCCTGAAAATGGAGGGCATCTCGCCGACCGGATCGTTCAAGGATCGTGGGGCGGCCACCGCCATTACCGCGGCCCGCGCGGCCGGCGCCCGCACGGTGATCGAGGATTCATCAGGCAACGCGGGCACCGCGATCGCGGCGTACGCGGCCGCCGCCGGCCTTCGAGCCCGCATCTTCGCTCCGGACGACATCGTTGCGGCCAAGGCTCGCGCCATCGAGGTCCTGGGGGCGGAGCTCATCAAAGTGTCGGGACCGCGCTCGGCCGTCACCGAGGCGGCGGTGGCGGCCGCCAAAGATGCCTATGACGCCGGCCACGCGCGCGACGATGCTTTTCTCGAAGGGACCAAGACGATCGCGTATGAACTGTTCGAGGAGTTGGGCGACCAGCTCCGCGATGTGATCACGCCGGTCGGCCAGGGAACCGTGCTGATCGGCATGGCGATGGGCTTCGCCGACCTGGTCGCTTCCGGCCGGATGGAGCGCGCGCCCCGGCTGCACGGTGTGCAGTCGGACGCCTGCGCGCCGCTGGTGCGCGGCGCATCGCTCGGCCGGCCGGCACCCGTGGTGCGGCAACCATCGATCGCCGACGGCATCCGCATCCCCGAGCCAACGCGGGCGGAGCGCAGCTACGCCGCCGTGCGCTATAGCGGCGGCCGCTGGATCGCGGTCGCGGATGAGGCGATCGAGCGGGCCTGGCGGCAGGCGGCGTCGGAGGGATTGCTGATGGAGCCGACGTCAGCCGCGGCCATCGCCGCGGCGCGGGTCCTCAACTTGCCGCCCGGCGCCGTCCTGATCATCACCGGCTCCGGCCTCAAGGCGATCGACCGCTACTGAGCGGCGGCGGGCCGCCGCCAGCGTTTGGGGATCGTAGGCCAGCGCCAGCCGTGCGCCCCAGAGATCGATGTGATAACCGGGCAGGCGGCGGCGGCCCTTGCGCGGCATATCCACGTCGGGCAGCGACTTGATCTCGAGGGCCCGGCGGGGGATCGCCTTGCTCACGGCCCAGGCGAGCAGGCGCTCGGGGTCGGAGCTGACGACCTTGCCGTACCATCCGGGTCCGAAGCGCGCACGCTCGAGGTAGACGAGCGGCGCCAGCCACAATCCGCCGGCGATGGCGTGGCGGAATCCGTCCGCCCGGCGGGCGAAGGCGCGGGGGGTCTCAGGCGGCACGGACGAGGAAGCGGCCAGGGTCGAAGGCATCGAGCGGCAGTCGCGGCCCGCGGCGCGCCAGCAGATCGGCGATCACTTCGCCGGTGATCGGCGCCAGCAGGATGCCGTTGCGGAAGTGGCCCGTGGCCATGGTCACGCCGTGCCACCCCGGGAGCCGGCCCAGCAGCGGAAGCCCATCCGATGTCGCGGGGCGCAGCCCGGCCCATGCGGAAACGAAGGTGGCGTCGGCCAGCCGCGGCGTGAGGCGAGGGACGGCGGCGAGCAATCCCGCGATGCCGGCGGCGGTCGGGCGCGCGTCGTATCCGGCCTCTTCCACGGTGGTTCCCACGTAGGTCGATCCATCCGGCTTGGTCAGGATGTATCCCTCGAGGGAGCTCACCACCTTCCGAAGCGCGGTCCCGGTGCTGCGTAACGCCACCATCTGACCCCGCACCGGCCGAACCGGGATGGGCGTGTGCAAGGCGGCCGACCATGCCGATGCCCAGGCGCCGTTTGCGATCACCACATCGCCGGCATGGACCGCTTCGCCCCCGATCGCCACGCCAATGATCCGGTCCCCGTCCGTCAAAAGGCGATCGATGGCCGCGCCCTCCCGCAGAACCGCCCCGAGGTCGACCGCGGCTCGAGCCAGCGCCCGAGCCAGGTCCTGCGGCATCAGCTGCCGATTCTCCGGGTAATAGAGGGCTCCGCGGATGTCGGGGTTCAGCATTGGCTCGAGATCCAGCGCCGCGCTGCGATCGACCCAGGCGACCGTCACACCGTGGTCCACCTGCCAGGCGCGGTGCGCTCGCAGCCGCGGCTCCTCCTCGTCCTGCAGTGCCAGGTGCAGCAGCGGAGCCGGGCGATAGCCGATGTCCATGCCGGTACGGTCGAGGAGCTCCGTTGCCAGCGCCGGGAAAAGGCGCGCACTCTCCGCCTCAAGCGTCGCGAGAGAGCTGGGGGTGTTGCGATCCGGGTTGATCTGGATCATACCGGCGGACGCCCCGGTGGCTCCGCCACCCACCTGTCCGCGCTCGAAGATCATCACCTTGACGCCGGCCTTCGCCAGCTGGTAGGCGATCGAGGTGCCGATCGCGCCGGCGCCGACGACGATGACGTCCGGGCTCATAGGCCCGATGTTAATCCCCGTTCGAGGGACGGCCGCTTAGTCGATCAGGCGGCGCAGCCGCAGGTCTTCGCTCGCCCGCGCCTCCTGGTAGAGGGCGCAGGTTGCCATCTTGCCCAGGCAGGGCGGCGATGGCCACTTGACGACCCCGTGGAAGCGGTGGACCTTGCGGTCGACGTGGCAATCGGCCTGGAAAACCTTGAAAAAGGCGGTCCGCTTACGCAGAATCTGCTCGAGATAGGGACAGTGCATGGTTGGAAAAAGTGATACTACAAGGCTAACACGAAGCTGGCTTCGTGGCGCCCTTAGTCGCCCTCTTCAAGCGTGCAACGGAGCGTCCACAAGCTTCCAGCCTGCTGCCACCGACCCGTTACACTCAGCCGTGGCGCATGTTCGGATCGGGATCTCAAACGTAATACCTATGCGAGAAACTGGCTTCTGGCGGTCCCCGTCCATGCTGTCCACCTGGTGGCGACGGCGCCGACCAACGCTTGCGCAACCTGGGGAGAAACAGCGCCGGCTGGTCTTTGTCCTGGGGGGCGGCGGCAGCCGCGGCGCCTGCAGCGTGGGCGTATTGAAGGCGCTGCTCGAGGCCGGCATCAAGCCGGACGGCCTGGTCGGCTGCAGCTCGGGCGCCTTCAATGCGGTCGCACTGGCAGCCAAGCCCGACCTCGAAACCATCGCGCAGCTCGCGCAGGTTTGGCGCTCGATCCGCAACCGCGACCTCTTTCACCGCAACCCACTGCGCATGGCGTACCGATACGTGCGCACCCGCAACAGCGTGTTCGACAGCCGCTACCTGCGAACCCTGGCCGCGATGAACCTGCCCGCAACCTTCGAACAGCTGAGCTTGCCCTGCGCCGTGATCGCGACCAACCTGACCCGTGCCCGCAAGGAGATCTTCACCACCGGCAGCGTGCCTGACGCGGTGGCGGCCTCGGCCGCGATCCCGGGTCTGTTCAACCCCTACCGGATCGGCGATGAAGAGTTCGTCGACGGGGCGGTGGCGGAGAACGTCGGCCTCCCGGAAGCGATTCAACTCGGGGCCACCCACATCGTCGCTATCGACAACAGCACCTCCAATCCGCGCCGCCCACCGAACCACACCCTGACCGGCATCCTGGCGCAGAGCATCCAGATCATGCTCGGCCAGCGGATGCTGGAGGAATATCAGCGCTATTCGGACCAGGCGGAGATCTGCCTGATGGTCCCCAACGTCGAGTTCGGCACCGCCGGGACCGATTTCAGCCAGGTCGATCGCTTGATCGATGAGGCGTATGCCCGTACCCGCGGATTCCTCGAGGCCGGCGGCCTCGACCGCAAGGGCCGGCTCGAGCCGGGGATCCACTACATGCTGCCGCTGCGGCACCCCTCCGTCATCAGCCTGGCGCAGTGACGGCCGCCGCGTCGAAGCCGAGCCGCCGCCGGCGGTTGGCGCAATGGATCTGGCCGCTTGGCTTACTGCTGATCGCCTGGCTGATCACGCCACTCCGTGCCGGCGCCACCTATCCGGGGATGCCGTGCACCGCCCAGGCAGACACGGTGTTCGGCCTGGCTTCCTACACCATCGTGTTCATCCCGACGGCCGCCATCCTGCTTCTGCTCACCCGGCGATTGATCCCGGCCGCCGTCCGCCGCGGTCTGCGCGCTTGGGCCGCAGGTCTTTCCATCCTCGGCCTGGGTATCGCGATCGTCTATCTCGCGTTCGGCGGCGTGTCGGCGGACCACCGGCCCTTCCAGGCGAGCGAGCAGTCGATCAGCTGTCCGTCACTCGGCGCCGGGCTGCGGGCGTTGCACTGCTGGCGGAGCGGGAGCACGATCGAGATGAATGCCTATGGCCCGCGACCACTCGACATCGCCGGCGTTCAGTCGATGGCGTCGGCGCTTCAGGCCACCAAACAAGACGCCACACTCTACGAAGCCTTCGTCCTCGACACGGCCGATGCGAGTATCGCGAACTACTCGAACGCCCGCTTGTTCATCCTCCAGCAGGCCGGCCTTACCGACTTCGCCGACCTCTGCCTCGGCGAGCATCAGGCCAAGGCACGTGAGATCCAAACGCACCGCGTGGGCTTCTACCGCTACAGCGTCCAGCAATCACCACCCGTCGATGCATTCTTCCTGCAGGACACGGCGAGCGGCGGCGAGCTCGGCTACGAGGTCATCGATTTCCTGCATGGCCAGCTAACGCTTCCCTATGTTCGGCCCAGCGACCTGCAGCCGGCCGAATCGAACTATCTCGATCTCGTGACGCGCTCGATGGCAACGTTGAACCTGGACCTCGATCGTGAGACCCAATCACCCTCGCCGCCGGGGGCACTGGCCGCCATGCGCCAGGACTTCCAGCGGATCACGGCGGACCTCGCGAGCGCACCACGTCGACTCATTCCCTATCGCGATGGTCGAGTGCAGCGCTTCCTGCAGAACTACGATCTGATGCTCACGGCGGAGGAGAGCGCCGCCCAGGGGCAGAGCGGCCAGGCGATTCATTCCACCGCCTACCAGGAGCACCGCCGGTATTACTACCAGGAGGCGCGCGTCGCCCGTCTGATCGGATACCTCTACCTGCAGCAGCCGGGCCAGGTCTTCAGCGATGACGAGCTGTCCACCGTCAACTGGGCCGTGTTCTAGGCCGCCACCATCATCGAGGGCGCCTTCGCTTCATCGCGAAGGATCGCCTTCATGGTGTCGATCCAGCGCGAGTCGCCACGTTCCGCGCGCCACAGCCAGTATTCGCTGCCCCAGAAGAGGATGGTGCTGAAGCCGGCGTCCTTCAGGTTGGCGAAGAGACTGCGGATCGCCTGCGGGCTGGTGCTCTTCGGGTTCACATCGCTATTCGGTCCCGACTCCCAGGGTTCTGCCTGCGCTTCGGTGATCCACGCTTGCTTTCCCTGGCGTTTGACCAGTTCGCGGACGCGCGCCAGGCGGTCCGGCCAGTCCCCATCCGCGTGGCTCATCTGGTCCTGCCCCAGGAATCGGTAGCCGATCGCCGTGTAGACGTCGAGGCGGAGGACGTCGCCCTTGTTGAGCACCGACAGGCCGTCGCGCTCGGCGCTGCCGGCTTCGAATCCCAACCACTGGCGCAGGTCGAATCCCTGGCGCGCCGAGGCCTGATCTAACAGGAGATTGAAATGACTGAACGCGTTGACGATCACGGGTCGGTGGTGACCATCCAGCGCGCGCACGCTCGCAATCTCGTCCCGGAGGAATGCGGCGTCGATCCACAACCGCTGCGGACCGGCCCGGTTGAAGGGTTCATTCTCAACCTGCCACGAAATCAAGGTCGAGTGGTCGCGATACCGAGTGACCGTCTCGTACACGAACGCCAGGGTCGCGTCGCGCAGGCTCGCGTCCGAGGCCGCATCCTGGCCTTGCGTCAGTCCACCGGCAGGCAGCGCCGACGCCGGGACATAGAACTCCGGCCAGCCGAGGCCCTTCATGCCAACCGCGAGGACGACCGGCTGCCCCGAGCGTTGCGCCTCGTTCATCAACCAGTCGAGTTGGTCATAGCCGTCCTGGTCGATCTGGTCCCAGTAGGCGCTGAGACGGATGACGCGGAAGTGCATGGCCTCGAGCTCGGTGAAGGCCTTGCGGTAATCCAGCCCCATGTTGGCGGCTCGGTGGGGGTTGAAGCTGATCCCGACCTGCACCGGGCCGACGACGCCATGGGCCTTCGCCGTCGCGGGCATGAACAGATGTAGCGGCGCCAATGCCAGGAAGGGCACGAGCAGCACGATGGCCATCGTCTGCACCCGTCGTCGTTGCACCAGCGATTGGATCCTGGGAAGGGTCATGGCTGATACGGCCGGCGCGTGCCCGAGCCGCTACTGGTGTCACGGTCGCCTGCAAGATTCCTTGCGCGTGGCCGCGGATGTAAAAACCTCGCGACAGTTCACGTAGCATTGGCCAGTGACGGTCGTACACGCGCAAGGCCTGGCGGCAAAGCTTCGAAGCGGCCGCATCTTACTCGGCGGTCACCGCGGCAATGCGGATGAGTGCCCGGAAAATACTCTGACGTCGTTCCGGTCCGCGATCGAACTCGGTGTCGACGTCATCGAACTCGACGTGCACCGCTCGGAGGACGGCGGTCTTGCCGTCATCCACGATCACCTGCTCGACCGAACGACCGATGGCAGCGGCCTGGTGCGGGATTACACGATGGCCGAGCTGAAGCGACTCGACGCTGGGAGCTGGAAAAATCCGCGATTCAAGGGCGAGCGGATCCCCTCGCTCGACGAGGTCCTGGCGCTGGCAAAAGGACAGGTCGGCGTCGCGATCGAGATCAAGAATCTGCCTCTCCCCTACGCCGGGATCGAGAAGGCCGTCGTGCGCGCCGTTCAGGACGCCGGTATGACCCATGAGGTCGTGGTCATCTCGTTCGACCACCGTTCGATCCAGCGGATCGCTGAGCTCGATCCGGAGATCCTGACCGGCGTGCTCGAGGCCTCGCGCCCCGTCGACATCCTGCGGGTCATGGACGACGCGGGCGCAGATGTCTTCTGTCCCCATTGGGCATCGATCGATCCAGAGACCGCGGCAGAACTCCACGCTGCCGGCAAGCTCATCGGGGTATGGACCGTCGACGACGTCTTTTCGCTGACCTGGTCCAAGGCACTGCCAGCGAACGCGATCTACACGAACAAGCCGCGCGAAATCCGCCCCTAGCGTTACTTGAACGCCGCGAGCCCGGTGATCTCCTCGCCGATGGCGAGCATGTGGATCTCGCTCGTCCCCTCGTAGGTCAGGACGGTTTCGAGGTTGTTCATGTGGCGCATCACTGGATACTCGAGGCTGATGCCGTTGGCACCCAGTATGCTGCGTGCCTCGCGCGCGATCTGCAGGGCCTCGCGCACGTTGTTCAGCTTGGCCATCGAGATCTGGGTCGCCGTCGCCTTGCCCTCATCCTTCAGCCGGCCCAGTTGCAGCGCGAGCAGCTGACCCTTGGTGATCTCGGTCAGCATGTTGAGCTGGTAGCCGGCGATCGGCCGATCGAACTGGACGCGGGCCTTCGCATACTCGAGCGCGCTGCGATAACAGGCGATCGCCGCCCCCAGCACGCCCCAGACGATGCCGTAGCGCGCCTCGTTCAAACAGGAGAGAGGCGCCTTCAATCCCTGCGCCTCGGGCAACTCGTTGCCGGCCGGGATGCGGCAATCGTCGAGGATCAGCTCGGACGTCACCGAGGCGCGCATCGACAACTTGTGGTGGATCTGGCGGGCTTCGAATCCCTTGGTGTCCTTCTCGACGAGGAAGCCCCGAATTCCCTGCTCGCTGCGCGCCCAGACGATCGCCAGGTCGGCGACGTTGCCGTTCGTGATCCAGCGCTTGGTGCCATTGAGGATCCAGTCCTTGCCGTCGCGGCGCGCCCGCGTCGCCATCCCGGCGGGGTTGGAACCGAACTCGGGCTCGGTCAGCCCGAAGCACCCGATCACCTCACCGGCTGCCATCTTCGGCAGCCAGCGTTGTTTCTGCTCCTCCGATCCATAACGATGGATCGGGAACATGCAGAGCGAGCCCTGCACCGATACGAAGCTGCGCAACCCGCTGTCGCCGCGCTCCAGCTCCTGGCAGGCGAGACCGTACATGACGTTGCTCATCCCCGCGGCGCCGTAGCCGTGCAGGTGCATCCCGAAGACGCCGAGCTTGGCCAGCTCGGGGACGATTTCCATCGGGAAGGTCGCCGCTTCGTAGTGCTCGGCAATGATGGAAAGGAATCGCTGGTCGACGAAGCGACCCACCGTGGAGCGGACGAGTCGCTCCTCCTCGGTCAGCAGGTCATCGGTGCGATAGAAATCCACCAGCTCCGGCAACGCGAACCCATTTTAAGGTTGCGTAATGCGCGCCCCCTATCATGGGACTGGCGTGCATGGAAAACCCGCTCTCGCTGTGGCACTTCTATCTGCGAAACAAGCGCAAGGTGCTGCCGGTTATCGGCATCCTGGCGCTGGCGATCCTGGGCGTCGTCGTCACCGACTCACTGCTTGCCTCCGCCCGTGAGACGGCCTACGCCACCTTCGGCAGCTACCAGAAGCTGATCCTCGTCGCACCGCGGGCGACCCGCGACCAGGACCTGGCGAATCCGCTGCAGGATTCGCTCACGCGGCTGCACGAGGTACAGCTCCAGGTCGATGCGCTCGATGGTCCAGGCGGCATCACCTCCTACTACAACGCGGTCGTCGCCCTGCCGGCCCAGGTCCGCGCGCAGCTTCCCGCCGTCCAGCAGCTCCAGATCGACGCCGCCAATGCCCGCTATTACGCGGCCCGGCTCCGCGGAGATCTCGTCCCCCTTGGTGATCTGATCGTTCGGGTCCAGCGCCTGCAGTCGGAGGAGAAAGCCTTCGAGGATCTGGTGCGAACGCTGACGCAGAATCCCAACGACCCGCGTCCGTTGATCACCTACGTGCAGCAGCACCAGACCTGGCTGCAGTCGATCCTGCCGGACGCCGCGCAGCTGGGACGGTTGCAATCGGCGGTGAGCAATGCCTCATCGGACGCCGCCGGCCTCCAGCAATCGTTGCAGGCGATGAATCGTGATGCCGCCAATCTCAACGCCGCCGGCCGGAGCGTCGCGGACATCCCGATCCCACCCTCGCCGAGCGCGACCATCGACCAGTTCAAGGGCGCCCTCGACCGTCTGACGACGAGCCTGGACTCGATCCAGTCCGCGCAGCCCGGCCTCGACAAGCTCGTCGCCGACAGCAGCCGCATCCCGGGCACCGCATTCGTCAAGCGCGACGCCTACTCGAACCTCGACATCAATCTGCTCGCGGGCAATGCCCAATTCGATCTCTACGGGCTCGACCAACCGGGCATGGCCCAGCTTCTCTCGCTGTACGACGACCGGGTGATCGCCGGCCGGCTGCCGAAGGCCGATGCGAACGAGATCGCGATCTCCGAAGAGATCGCTCGGTCACGTCATGTCTGGGTTGGCGGAAAAGTCGGAAACGCGATCGACGAGCTCGACCGTCTCCCCGACACGTTCACGGTCGTCGGTGTCATCCGCGGGCCGACCCGGATCGGTGTCATCCCACTCGACTACATGACGCAGCACTATCTGTTCGAGCGCCGCTACCAGGGCCTCGTGGTCGTCCCGCAGCCCGGCCACGAGCAGGCCGTCCACGACCAGGTGCAGGCGCTGATCGGCGATACCGCCTTCCGGATGTTCGACTGGCCGTACATCAAGGGGAAGATCGACAGCCTGATCGCCAACCTCGACACCATCAACCACTTTCTGATCCTGCTGGTGACGATCGTCCTCGCGCTCGTGGTCGGGTTGCTCAACAACCTCTTCTTTCGCCAGCGCATGAACGAGTTCGGACTGCTGGCGGCGGTCGGCTACAGCCGTTGGGGCCTGATCCTGCGGGTCGCCTGGGAGTCATTGGGCGTCACCATCGCGGCCTGGATTCTCGGCGTCGGCCTGGGGGTGGCCGTACTCAGTTGGTTCAACCTGAGCTTCATGGTGCCGCACGGCCTGCTGATGAACATCTTCGATTGGAATGTGCTCGCGTTGCATACGCTGCCCATTCCGCTGATGGTCTTTCTTTTCGGCATGGGAACCGTCGCCTGGCAGTTACTGCGCCTCGACCCGATTTCGATCATCGAGCGGAGGGACTGATGCTCAGCGCCCAGGACCTCGCCCTCGACTACCGGACCGGCGGAAGCGTCGCCCACGCGGTCGATACCGTGTCACTGTCGGTCGAGTACGGCAGCTTCGTCGGGCTGATCGGGCCGTCGGGATCGGGGAAGAGCTCGCTGATGTATCTCCTCTCCGGCCTGAAGCGCCCGACGCGGGGATCGGTGGCCTTCGACGCACGCGACTACAGCGATATCTCGACGCCCGGCCTGATTCGGCTGCGGCGGCAGCGCTTTGGCTTCGTCTTCCAGCAACACTTCCTGATCAACTACCTGAGCACCCTCGAAAACGTCATGGTGGGCGCGGTGAAACGGAATCACGAGGCGGTCGGCTACGCGCAGGAACTGTTGCGGCGCATTGGGCCAGCGACAACGCGTGGCCGTCGCTCGCGCGCTCATCCACCGGCCGGCGGTGGTGTTCGCGGATGAACCGACCGCCTCGCTCGACCAGGGAACAGGTCGGGATGTCATCGAACTGCTCGCCGACTATCGAACCCGCGACGGCGGGAGCGTGGTCGTCGTTACCCACGATCCGGCCATGCTGACCGGAGCCGATCGTGTCCTGCAGATGCGGGACGGGCGCCTGACTTAACCGGGGTATTCCCTT
>VBFF01000028.1 GCA_005889285.1 Chloroflexota bacterium | reverse complement strand
CATCATCAAGCACATCACCGGCCTATGACGGTGATCGCGGCCTCCACTCCCCCCGTCGTTGCGCCCTGGGATCTCCCGGGCCAGGTCGCCCAGGCGATCAATGCCTGGTTGCTCTCCGTCGCCCAGAGCATCTTCGCCTTCGCGCTCCACGCCATCGCCGACCTGCTCACCGTCACGCCCCACTTTGAGCGGGCGCCAGAAGTCGCGCGACTTTGGAATCTGACTCGCGGCATCGCCACCGGCTTCCTGGTGGTCATCGCCCTGATCGGTGGCGTACTTCTGATGACGTCGGGGGTGGCAGGAACCCGCTACACGGTGAAGCTGATCATCTCCCGGCTCTTATTGGCGGCACTGCTCGCCAACGTCAGCCTCTCCGTCTTCTCGACCGCCGTTGACCTCAACAACGCGCTGAACGCCGCGCTGCTTGGAGGCACGCCGCTGCCGCAGAACGTGCTGGGGTCCCTGCAGAGCGGCATGTCAGCCCTCAACGGGGCCGAGGGGCCAGTCGCGGTGCTCATGGCTCTCGTCGCCGGCGTCCTCATGCTGGCGCTGGTCGTCGTCTATGTTGCCCGCAGCGCGCTCCTAGTGATCACCCTGGTTGCCGCGCCTCTCGCCCTCATCTGCTATGCGCTGCCGCAGACCGAGCGGGTGACCTGGGCCTGGTGGCGCGTGACCGCCGCCACCTTCCTGCTGCAGCCGGTCAACGCCTTGCTCCTCGGGATCGCCGGGCGGGTGTTCTTCTCCTCGCAGATCGGCTGGGGCCTCAATCCGGTCTCGCTGCTGATCGGCCCGCTGATGGCGATCGTACTGCTGTATCTGCTGATCCGCACACCCTGGTGGATCTACCACCAGATGATCGCGCCCGAGACTCACCACCGGGTCCGATCGGTCGTCGGCACGGCGGTCACGGCGGCGCGGTTCGTGGCCAAGGTCGCGGCGTAGTGCCGTCCAGCCTTCGGGCCGAGCTCATCGTCGAGCTCCAGATCCAAGACAGCATCGTGGCGGGCCGCACCCCGCTCGAGCTCAGCTACCTGCTCGCGGCTGGGACGGCCGGATGGGCTCTCCTTCAGCTGCCCTATCCACTCGTCGTTCAGGTGGGCCTTGCGGCGTTGTTCGCGGTCGCTGGGGCCGCGCTCGCGTTCGTTCGAGTCGCGGGCCAGGACCTGACCAGCTGGTGCATCGCCCTCGTCCGATACGCCCTGACCTGTCGGCTCGCAGTCTATGGGCCCAGCCATCCTCGGTAGGCGCGCCGCGTCGCAGGCGCGGCTCCCGGTCGTGGACATCCGCCAGAACACCCTGGCGTTGCGCGGTGGTCAGCGGCGACAAGTTCTGCACTGCCAACCGACCCAGGTCGCACTCAAGGATGAGCAGGAGCAAGCCGCCGTCCTGCAGGCCTGGACCGAGCTGCTGCATGCACTGACCCATCCCATCCAGGTGGTGCTCCAGGTGCGGCCGGCAGAAGACCGCGATCTGCTGGGCGTGAAACCCAACAGTGTGCCCGCGCCGATGCAGGGTATCGCCGCGAGCTACACGGACCTGCTCGCCGACCTTTGCGCCCGCGCCCGATTGGTGCACCGGGATTTTTATGTCGTGGTCCCCTGGGATCCGCCTGTGATCTCGCGCAAGGACCGGTCCCAGACGGACGAGTCCACGATCGCGCGCCTTGAGGAGCGCACCCGCACGCTGATCCAGAGCCTCAACCGGGCCGGCGTCGCGGCGCAGCCGCTGTCGGATGACGAGCTGGTCGGCGTCCTCTATCACACGCTCAACCCGTTGTTGGGTCGGCGTCAGCCACTCATGCCTCAGGATCTGACACTCAACCGCCTGCGAGACCTGCTGGCGCCGGCGGCCTTCCTCGCGTCGCGAGACACCTTCGAAGCGGGCGATCGCAAGACGCGCACCCTGGCGGTGACCGGATACCCCCGGTATCTCCATCTCCAGTGGCTCGACGTCTTTCTTTCGTTGCGATCCGCCGCCCGTATTAGCCTCTTCATCTCACCAATCGCGACCGAGCTTGCGCTGCCTTTTCTCGAAAGGAAAATCGCCGAACTCGCGAGCTCGCTTCGGTTCACCGCCGAACGCAGCGGCAAGGTCGACGTCGAGCGCAAAGCGGCACTGGACGATGCCCAGGCCTTGCAGGCGCGGCTGGTCCGGGCTGAGGAACGTTTTTTCGACCTCGCGCTCTACGCAACGCTGGAATCGGCCGACGCGAAAGCACTGGACGAGGAAGCCACGCGCTTGGAGACCGCCCTTGGCGGCTTGATGATGAAGAGCCGCCGGCTCCTCTTTCAGATGGAGCAGGGCTACTGGTCCACCATGCCTCTGGCACTGGACCAGCTTGGCATCCGGCGGAACATGACGACCGCCGGGCTGCGCGTCACGTTTCCGTTCTCAGCCTCGAGCTACGGGACGCCGGAGGGCCAGCTCTATGGCCTTGATCCCACGTCTGGGGCGCCGGTTTTCCTTGATCGCTTCGCGCTTCCCAATGCGAACGCGGTCGTGCTCGCCCAGAGTGGGGCGGGCAAGTCCTACGCGGTCAAGGTGGAGATCCTGCGTGCCCTGCTGCGCGGGATCGATGTCTGCGTCCTGGATCCCGAGGGCGAATACGTGGAGCTGGCTCGAACGGTCAGCGGTCACGTCGAATCGGTCAGCCCAACGTCGTCGCAGATCCCGAATGCCTTTGCCCTCGGCTCACGCAGCACGGCGGGGGCATGTACCGATCGGAAGCTCGCCGTCTTCGCCCTGCTCCGGCAGCTGCTGCCGGGATTGCCCGATGCCGAGGCCTTGATTCTTCAGGAGGCGCTCGGCCGGATCTACGCCTTTAAGGGAATCACGGACGACGCCGACACGTATGCGCTTGAGCCGCCGGCGATCGCGGACCTGCTGAAGACCATCGACTATCAAGGCAAGCAGGGTCCAGACGAGGAGATCGCCCGTCAACTCGGTCGCCGCCTGCGAAGTCTGGTTGAGGGACCGAGCGGATGGTTGCTGCAAGGGAGCAGCCGGATGTCGATCCCCTCGCATGGATTGTCCGTCATTGCGCTGGCCGATCTGCCCGAGGAGACGCGCAGTCCGGCCATGTTCCTGGTGCTCGACCGCCTGTGGGAGCACCTCCGGCAGCGAGAAGGCCGGCGTCGGACCTTCCTCGTGATCGACGAGGCCTGGTGGCTCGTTCGTCAACCTGACACCGCCCGCTTCGTCTTCCGCATCGCGAAGACCGCGCGGAAGCTCAACGTCGGACTCACCGTCATCACGCAGGACGTTCTCGACCTCCTCGCCAGCGATGCCGGCAAGACCGTGATCGCCAACTCCTCGGTCCAGCTCCTGTTCAAGCAGGCCGCCCGAGCCATTCCCGAGCTGGCCGAGTGCTTCGGGCTCACCCGGCCGGAAGGTCTCCTCCTGATGAATGCGCCGGTTGGCGAGGGGATCTTGATCGGCCGGAACTCGCGCACCCAGCTCAAGGTGATTGCCTCCGCGGCCGAGGATGGCGTTGCTCGGACCTAATCGACTGCTCCGCCTGGCCATCGGCGGGATCGTCGGAGTGACGTTCGCTCTGGCCGTCATCGCCGGAGCGACCGCGGGCATCGCGTCGGCGCCGTCCGAGCCCAGGCCAGCGGCGATCAGCGATATCCCTTCGCAGTATTTGGCCCTCTATCAGCAGGCTGGACTGGCCTACAACGTCCCCTGGCAGTTACTCGCCGCCATCGGCAAGGTGGAAAGCGACCACGGCCGTAACCCGAACGCCTACCACCCCAACGAGGCGGGGGCGCAGGGTCCCATGCAGTTCATTCCGTCCAGCTGGGCTCCTTATCGCTGGGCGAGTGGCAACCCGAGTTCGGACATCAACAATCCGCGCGACGCGATCTTCGCCGCCGCTGCCTATCTGCGCGTTGCTGGCGCGCCAGATGATCTCCCGCGCGCCATCTTTGCCTACAACCACGCCGATTGGTACGTCGACATGGTCCTCCGGCAGCCATCGGCCGCGCCCACAGTCGTGGTGGGACGCGGTTCATTCGGTGCTGTCCCAAGCGGCACGGCACATGCCTCCGTGGGCTCACTCCGCCGAGCAGGCACTCCTGGTCGTCGCGGCCGCTGGACTCGTTCTGCTTGCGTTGCGCGGATGGCTCCAAAGGCGTGCCTTCCACCAGCCGGCGGTCGCCTACGACCTCATCGCACCGGGTGA
>VBFF01000027.1 GCA_005889285.1 Chloroflexota bacterium | reverse complement strand
CGGCATCCGTTTCTCGATCGACGACTTTGGTACGGGCTATTCGTCGCTGGCCTACCTGCAGAAGCTCCCGGTGGAGGAAATCAAGATCGACCGTTCATTCGTCGGCCAGATGAGCAGCGAACCGGGCAGCGCAGCGATCGTGCGCGCGACCATTGAGCTGGGCGGCAGCCTCGGCCTGGAGGTCGTGGCGGAGGGTGTCGAGGACGAGCGGACCTGGGACGCCCTCAAACGGATGGGCTGCTCGGCCGCCCAGGGCTACTTCATCGGCCGGCCGATGCCGGTCGGGGAACTGCAAGGCTGGATGCGCAACTGGTCGGGGCGGTCGGCCAACTCGAAAGCCGCCTGAGCCCCCTCAGCGCGCTCTCATGAACCCGCGAGATGATACTGGTGCGTGGGGAAGCGGCTGGCGACCGTCATCGCCTCTGTCCTGTTCGCCGTCCTGGTGCCGGCGGCGGCTTTCCCGACGCGCGTCACCGATCCCGCGCCGCCGCCGCTGAACCCACCCCTGGTCGGGTTCTCCTTCAGTCCAGAGGCGCTGCCCGCCACGGCCATTCCCGAAGAGGCCCTGGCCCGGCTGTTGATCGCGCTGCAGCCCGACCTGGTGCGGCTACCCGTGTACTGGGGCGCCGTCGCGCCGACCGAGGCCACGCTGGACTACGCCGCGGTCGATCGGATGATCGAGACGATAGAGAAGCACAACGCCCTCAAGGGTTCCCGCCATACCGAGGTGGTGCTGGTCGTCGGCGCCCGCAACCTCGTGTATCCCGAGGTGCATCTGCCGGATTGGCTGGACACCCGCGACGTGAGCCGGCTTGACACCCTGCTGAAGGCGCCGAGTTATCGCCGCTACCTGGAATCCACCTTTCGGCGCTACGCGTCGCTGCCCGTGCTGCGGGCCTGGCAGGTGGAAAACGAGCCCCTCGACAACGCCCTCATCGATCAGCTGACCAACGGCGCCCTGCCGGCCTCGATGATCCGTTCGGAGGTGGACCTGCTGCGATCGATCGACCTCGTGCACGAGGTGGTCGTGACGAGCTTCAATTCCTCGCACGTCACGCTCGACATCAGGGGGGCGAGCCCGCTGGCGTGGCTCTATGCCCACCTGCCGGGGGCCAAGCCGGCGGGACACCCGGCCCAGGTGATGACCATGGGGGATACCCTCGGTCTCGACCTCTACGTGGTGACCAAGTCCACGCCGCTCGACGTCATCACCGCGAGCACTCGCATCGCCTGGAAGGAGGACACCCTGGACTACTGGCACGCCCAGGCTGAAAGCCACGGCCGGGCGCTATGGATCACGGAGCTGCAGGCGACGCCCTGGATCGGCACCACCGGCTTCACCACCGACGACTTGATCGCCAGCGCCCTCGCCTACCGTGGCCACGGGGTCAGCGCCTACTTGCTCTGGGGCGTGGAGAGCTGGCTGGACGCGCCTGATTGGATGCAGGTCGGGATCGAATCGATCGGGCTGTTGCGGGCCCCTGACCACCCGCCCAGCTCTTAAGTATTTCTCACGCCTGATTCAGGATCGATTTACATTCGTCTGGGATGATTTCTGACATCGGCGATATGCGATTCGTCCGACGCCTGGCGCCCTCATTGGCCGCGCTGCTGCTGGCGACGGCCTGTCAGCCCGTGGCGTCGGCCGGTAAGGCCAGCGCATCCCCGACGCCCTCGCCGGCCGGCCCCCCCAAGCACGTGTTCGTGATCGTGCTCGAGAACACCCCCTACCGGCTCGCCCTCAGGCAGCCATACATCGCCGGCCTGGCCAATCAGTACGCGGTCGCCACCAACTACTCGGAGATCTCGAACCCGAGCCTCCCCAACTACCTGGCGATGACGTCAGGCTCAACCTGGGGGATCGCCGACGATCTCTATCACCAGTTGCCGGCGGCCGGCCTCGGTGATCAACTCAGTGCCGCGGGGATCTCGTGGAAGGCGTACATGGAGGGCTTCACCGGCGATTGCTTCAGCAGCCCGTATCCCTACGCGCTCAAACACAATCCCTTCGCCTACTACGGGGGCGTCTGCCCGCCGAACGTCGTGCCCATGACCGATCTCACGACGGACCTGAACGGCGACACGCCGCTCCTCTCGTGGATCACCCCCGGCATGTGCAACGACGGTCACGACTGCGGGGTGGCGAGCGCCGACCGCTGGCTCTCCCAGACCGTTCCCCAGATCACCAGCTCGACCGCCTGGAAGCAGGGCGGGGTTTTGTTCATCACCTGGGACGAGTCGGGGGCCGGGGACGGCCGGGTCGCCCTGCTCGTCGTCGCGCCGGGGTTGCAGGGCCAGCTGACGATGCCATTGGATCACTACTCGCTGCTGGCGACGATCGCCGACCGGTTGCGGGTTCCACGCCTGGGCCTCGCCAAACAGGCGACGTCCCTGCGCCCGCAGCTGGAGGCGGCGGCCGCCAAGAACCCGAAGAGCGGCTAGGCTCCCGGACGGGGAACGGAATACCGCAATGATATAATCGATATCACGTTATGCGTAGGCGTAAAGAGTGATCCATTACTCTGAGTTCGCCGCGCGCCGTGCCTCATCCGTGCCGCTGCTTGGCGCCATCGCCGGCCTGGCGGCGATCGGCCTGTGTCTGGGGAACCCGCAGGCCGGAGTTGGAGCCGCTCCCGCCGCCCACCTCCCGGCGGCGATCTCGCTCCCCGACCGCTGGAACGACGAGATCTCCCTTCGGGCTCGCCACCCGAGCGGGGCGCCGGCAGCCGCCAGCCTCCCGTCCGGCCCGACGGCGCCACCGGCGGTGGTTGCGCTTTTCAACCGTGACCGAGCCGCGGCCGGGCAGCCACCACTCACGGAGTCCGTGGTGCTGGACACCATCGCGACTACCCGGGCCCGGCAGATGGTGACCGATGGCCTAACCCACATCCGACCGGGTCGCACCGCGATGGCCGCCACCGAACTCCTCCAGCAGTTTGGCGTGACCTACACCTGGAACGGGGAGAACATCTTCTGGGCGGGCGGGCCGCCATTCGATGGCGCGGTTTCCGACGCCCATGCCTGGTGGATGAACTCACCGGAACATCGAGACAACATCCTCGGCTCGCACTTCCGCCAGGTCGGCATCGGCACCGCGATCGATGGCGACAAGATGTACATCTCGGCCGTGTTTACCGACTAATTCGCCCCCTTCAGGCGGCTGCCTGGCCGTCGAGACGCTCGCCGAGGCTGCGCAGGAGGGCGCGAACGGCCGGCTCCCAGAGATGCGTGCCGGACTCCTCGCGAAGGATGCGAACCGCGCGCTCGTTGTCGAAGGCCTGGCGGTACGGCCGGTTGGAAATGAGCACGTCGTAGGTGTCGGCGACCGCCAGGATGCGCGCTTCGAGCGGAATCTGCTCGCCGCGCAGTCCCCGCGGATAGCCGCTGCCATCGATGCGCTCGTGGTGGGCGATCACGATCTCCGCTTCGCGATGAAGGCTCGGGACCCGCAGGAGGATCTCGTGGCCGAGGTGCGGGTGACGCTTGATCGCGATCCATTCGTCGGCGTCCAGCGGGCCGGGTTTGTTGAGGATGGCATCCGGGATGCCGATCTTGCCCACGTCGTGGAGGAGCCCTGAGCGGGCGAGCGTGCGTAGCTTGTCGGTGGGCAGCTCCATCGCGCGCCCAATCCGGACGGCGAGCTCGGCGACACGGGTGTTGTGGCCCTTGGTGTTTTCGTCCTTGGCCTCGACGGCCGCGGCCAGAGCGGCGATCGACTCGGCATGTTCGAGCTCCGCGCCGACCTTGACCTGGAGCTCGAGCGTCGCTTCCATCACGTCGCGGAACGACTGGCCCTTCGCCCGCTGCGCGGCCAGCGCGGAGACCGCGAGGCCGACGCTCAGCAGCATCAGCCCGTGGTATTCCCACCAGGAGAGGCGCCAGACCTGGCCGAGCATCATGATGCCCTGCGCCTCGGCGAGCAGGACGAAGGCGAGAACGAGGATACCCTGGAGGGGGAGGCGGGCGACAAGGTAGGCGGCGGCCTGGCGCCAGGCCGAAAACAGCAGCAGAGCGATCGTCGTCAGGCCCATCGCGGTCGAGTACGGCCGGACGCCGAAGGGGAGCTCCGCGATCACCTCGGTACTGGCGATGGCCAGGGCGCCGTAAATCGTGAGCGCCGTGGCGAGCAGGACGATCAGCCAGCCCGCCGGCGAGAACGGAAGGCGTCGCTCGAAGGCTGC
>VBFF01000026.1 GCA_005889285.1 Chloroflexota bacterium | reverse complement strand
GGCTCCGAGAGCTGTTCGAAGAGATCAACCCGATCACCGACTACACCGGCAAGAACTACGAGCTCAAGTTCCTGGATTACGAGTTCGGCCAGCCCAAATTCGACAAGGAAGAGTGCCGCAACCGCGACATGACGTTCGCGGCCCCCTTGCGGATCAACACCCGGCTCACCATCCGCACGGGCGAGAACGCGGGCGAGATCAAGGAATCGGAAGTCTTCATGGGCGACTTCCCGATCATGACTGAGGAAGGCACCTTCATCGTCAACGGCACCGAGCGGGTGGTCGTCTCCCAGCTGGTCCGCTCCCCTGGCATCTACTTCACCAGCGGCGAGGACCGGGCGTCGGGCCGGATGTTGTACGCCGCCAAGCTCATTCCCAACCGGGGCGCCTGGCTCGAGATCGAGACCTCCGGCAAGGACATCCTGACGGTCAAGATCGACCGCAAGCGGAAGATTCCTGTCACCACGCTGGTCCGGGCGCTCGGCTACGGCAGCAACAACGAGATCAAGGCGCTGTTCGCCGACGTCGATAACAACCCTGAACACAAATTCATCCAGTCGACATTGGAGAAGGACTCCTCGACCGACGTCAACGACGCCCTGGTCGAGATGTACAAGAAGATCCGCCCCGGCGACCCGCCAACCGTGGACAACGCGCGGGCGCTGATGACGGCGCTGTTCTTCAACCCGCGCCGCTTCGACCTTTCGAAGGTCGGTCGCTTCAAGCTGAATCGCCGGCTCGGCCTGGGGACGGACATGAATGTCCGCACCCTCTCCAACGACGACTTCATCGCCATCATCCGCAAGCTGATCGAGCTCAACAACGGCACCGGCGAGCCGGATGACATCGACCACCTCGGGAACCGGCGGGTGCGCGCGGTGGGCGAGCTCCTGCAGAACCAGTTCCGCATGGGCTTGATCCGGATGGAGCGCATCATCAAAGAGCGCATGACGATCTGCGACGCGGCCACCGTGACCGCGGCGAGTTTGATCAACGCGCGGCCCGTGGTCGCCGCGATCAAGGAGTTCTTCGGCTCCAGCCAGCTCTCCCAGTTCATGGACCAGACGAATCCGCTGGCCGAGCTGACCCACAAACGCCGCCTGTCGGCGCTGGGGCCCGGCGGCCTCTCGCGCGAGCGCGCCGGGTTCGATGTCCGCGACGTCCACCACTCGCACTACGGCCGCATCTGCCCGATCGAGACCCCGGAAGGTCCGAACATCGGCCTGATCGGCTCGCTCGCGACTTTCGCGCGCGTCAACGAGTACGGCTTCATCGAAACGCCCTTCCGCAGGGTGTACAGCACCATGCCCGCCGACAAGGCGCACCGCGACAAGCTGGTCGGCCGGACGCTGCGTGAGGACGTGCTGGATCCCGCCAACCGCAAGAACAAGCTCGCCAAGAAGGGCGATCTGCTCGATCGCGAGATGGTTGAGTCGCTCGTCAAGGCCAAGGCCGGCGACGTGCCGATCACCTCCTGGGTCTCCGACGAGATCCAGTTCCTCTCGGCCGACGAAGAGGACCACTACGTGGTGGCGCAGGCGAATGCGCCGCTCGACAAGGACAGTCACTTCACCGAGGAGCGGACGACCGCCCGCACCAAGAACCTCTTCCTGGTAGCGGACGTCAACCGCATCGAGTACATGGACGTGTCCCCGAAGCAGACGGTCAGTGTCGCGACCGCGCTGATCCCGTTCCTGGAGCACGACGACGCGAACCGGGCCCTGATGGGCTCGAACATGCAGCGCCAGGCGGTGCCGCTGGTCGTAACCGAGGCGCCGATCGTCGGCACCGGCATGGAGTCGGCTGCCGCCAAGGACTCCGGTGAGTTGATCGTGGCGAAGGTGGACGGCACCGTCGTGTCGTGCGCCGCCCCGCCACCGGTGGACTCGCCGGCGGCCAAGCTGGACAGTTTCAAGCGCGAGCTCGGCATCCTGCTGAAGCCGGATGACGGCTCGGCAGAGCAGTGGTACCCGATCCACAAGTTCGAACGCTCCAACCAGGGGACCTGCCTCTCGCAGCGGGTCATCGTCAAAGCCGGCCAGCATGTCGCGGCCGGCACGGCGCTGGCGGACGGCCCGGCCACCTCGGAAGGGGAGCTGGCGCTCGGCCGCAACATCCTGGTGGCATTCATGCCCTGGGAGGGCTACAACTACGAAGACGCGATCCTGATCTCCGAGTCGGTCGTGCGCGAGGACAAATACACCTCGATCCACATCGAGGAGTACGAAATCGAAGCCCGCGACACCAAGCTGGGCCCGGAGGAGATCACACGCGATATCCCCAATGTCAGCGATGAGACGCTGAAGAACCTCGACGAGCGCGGCATCGTCTATATCGGCGCCGAGGTCCACCCCGGTGACATCCTGGTGGGCAAGATCACGCCTAAGGGCGAGTCGGAGCTCTCGGCCGAGGAGCGCCTGTTGCGGGCCATCTTCGGTGAGAAGGCGCGCGAAGTGCGCGATTCCTCGCTGCGCGTACCGCACGGCGAGCGCGGCATCGTGGTCGATGTCAAGATCTTCAGCCGCGAAACCAAGGACGAGCTGGCGCCCGGCGTCAATCAGCTGGTGCGGGTCTATGTTGCCCAGAAGCGCAAGATCGCGCAGGGCGACAAGATGGCCGGCCGGCACGGGAACAAGGGCGTCATCGCGCGGATCCTTCCCGCCGAGGACATGCCCTACATGCCGGATGGCACGCCGGTCGAGCTGGTGCTGAACCCGCTCGGTGTGCCGAGCCGCATGAACCTGGGCCAGGTGCTCGAGACGCACCTGGGCTGGGCGGCGCACGCGCTGGGCCTGAAAGTCGCGACGCCCGTCTTCGACGGCGCGTCGGAAGAGACGATCGAGTCGGAACTGGTGCGGGCGGGCCTGCCGGAGTCGGGCAAGATCACGCTGCGCGACGGCCGCACCGGTGAGCAGTTCGACCACGAAGTGACGGTCGGCTACATCTATATGTTGAAGCTGGCCCACCTGGTCGAGGACAAGATCCACGCGCGCTCGACGGGTCCTTACTCGCTGGTCACCCAGCAGCCGCTGGGCGGCAAGGCGCAGTTCGGCGGCCAGCGGTTTGGCGAAATGGAAGTGTGGGCGCTGGAAGCCTACGGAGCCTCGCATATCCTGCAGGAGATCCTGACGGTCAAGTCCGACGACATCGTGGGCCGCGTCAAGGCCTACGAGGCGATCGTCAAGGGCGAGAACACGCTCGAGGCAGGCATTCCGGAATCGTTCCGGGTGCTCGTGAAGGAACTCGAAGGCCTGGCGTTGGGCGTCGAGATCCAGTCCGACGGCGAGAAGCAGGTCATCCTTTCCGAAGATGACATGAGCGAGATGCCGCTCGACCTTGGCATCAACCTCGAGCGCGATGAGATCGATGAGTCGGACCAATGGGCGACCGGCGCGCCGCGGGCTGCGCAGAATCCCCTTGATTCTTTGAGGTAATCAATGACACTGAAACTGGAAAACTTCGACGCACTGAAGCTGTCTCTGGCATCGCCCGAGACCATCCTGTCGTGGTCACACGGCGAGGTGACCAAGCCGGAGACGATCAACTACCGCACGCTGAAGCCGGAGCGCGACGGGCTGTTCTGCGAGCGCATCTTTGGCCCGCAGCGCGACTGGGAATGCCACTGCGGCAAGTACAAGCGCTACCGCTACAAGGGGATCATCTGCGACAAGTGTGGCGTGGAGGTTACCCGCTCGAAGGTGCGGCGGGAGCGGATGGGGCACATCAAACTGGCCTCGCCCGTCAGCCACGTCTGGTACTTCAAGGGGATTCCGTCGCGGATGGGCCTCCTCCTCGACATGTCACCGCGCAACCTGGAGAAGGTCCTCTATTTCGCCAACTACATCGTCACGAACATCGATGAGGATGCGCGCAAGGAGTACCTCTCAAAGTCCTCACCTCAGCACAACGACCGGGTGATCAAGCTCCAGGAGGAGCGCGACGCCGCGGTCAAGGAGCTGAAGGAGGAGCTGGACCAAAAGATCAAGGCGAAGCAGGAAGACACCAAGGCCAAGATCAAGGGGCTCGAGGAGTCGCTCGACGAAACCGTTGATGCCATGACCTCGCGTGCGAAGGAGCTCGTCCAAAAGATCAAGGCGAAGCAGGAAGACACCAAGGCCAAGATCAAGGGGCTCGAGGAGTCGCTCGACGAAACCGTTGATGCCATGACCTCGCGTGCGAAGGAGCTCGTCGAGAAGATCAAGGCGCAGAAGGGCAAGAAGGCCGCGACCAACTTCACGATCGGCGAAGGTAGCGACGAGCAGGTGCTCATCGAGAAGGGCACGCTCTTCGAGGACAAGCTGGCCCGTGAGCTGCCCAAGCAGGTCGAGAAGAAGATCGACCTGGTTCAGGCATCCACCAAGAAGCGCCAGCAGGAGCTGAAGAGCAAGTCGGACGAGGAGATCGCCAAGTGGCGTGAAGACTTCGAGGGAAAGTCCGCCACCCTCAGCAACCAGCTAAAGAAGGATACCGAGGGCCTCTCGGGCGACATCGAGTCGTCCAAGACCCAGCTCGACTCTCTCTATGTCAAGCAGCTCCTCTCGGACCAGGAGTTCCGCGAGTTCACCGAAAAGTTCGGCAAGGTCTTCAAGGCGGGCATCGGCGCGCAGGCGATCCACGACCTGCTGGCCCGCATCGACCTGCTCCAGGAATCCGCCATCCTGCGCGAGGACTCGAAGTCGAACTCCGGGCAGAAGCGGCAGAAGGCGATCAAGCGGCTCAAGGTGGTCGAGGCATTCCGCAAGTCGGGCGCGTCCGCGACCTGGATGATCCTCGACGTCCTACCCGTCATTCCGCCGGAGCTTCGCCCCATGGTGCAGCTCGATGGCGGCCGCTTCGCGACCTCCGACCTCAACGACCTCTACCGTCGCGTCATCAACCGCAACAACCGCCTCAAGCGGCTGCTGGAGCTCGGCGCGCCGGAGATCATCGTGCGCAACGAGAAGCGCATGCTGCAGGAGGCCGTCGACGCCCTGATCGACAACGGCCGCCGCGGCCGGGCGATCACGGGCACCGGAAACCGCAAGCTGAAGTCGCTGTCCGACATGCTCAAGGGCAAGCAGGGCCGTTTCCGCCAGAACCTGCTGGGCAAGCGTGTCGACTACTCGGGCCGCTCCGTCATCGTGGTCGGGCCGGAGCTGAAACTGCACGAGTGCGGGCTCCCCAAGAAGATGGCGCTCGAGCTCTTCAAGCCGTTCGTCATGCGCGAGCTGGTGAGCAAGGGCTACACGCAGAACATCAAGTCCGCCAAGCGCATGGTGGAGCGCGTCCGCCCCGAAGTGTGGGATGTGCTCGACGAGGTGATCAAGGAGCATCCGGTGCTCCTCAACCGCGCGCCCACGCTGCACCGTCTCGGCATCCAGGCGTTCATGCCGGTGCTCGTGGAGGGATCGGCGATCCAGATCCACCCGCTCGTCTGCAGCGCTTTCAACGCGGACTTCGACGGCGATCAGATGGCCGTCCACGTGCCGCTCTTCAGCGGGGCCATCGCGGAAGCCAAGAACCTCATGATGTCGTCCAACAACATCCTGTCGGCCTCGGATGGCCACCCGGTCATCAGCCCGACCCAGGACATCGTGTTGGGCACCTACTACCTGACCATGGTCAAGCTGACGCCCAACGTCAAGGACCAGGAGCTGCCGACCTACGGCACGGCCGAGGAAGCGCTGCTCGCTCTCGACAACCGGCGCGTCCACGTCCAGCAGGAGATCCGCGTCCGGATCGACGGCAAACTGATTCGGACATCGCCGGGCCGCGTGCTCTTCAACCAGGTGCTACCCCTCGGGGTGCAGCCGGCGGAGGGGCACGGCGAGGCGATGACCTACCAGAACCATGTCTTCGACAAGAAGGCGCTGCGCGCCATCGTGGCCGAGTCGTTCCGCCTCCACGGCAACGAGCTGACCGCGCGGGTCGCCAACGATATCAAGCGCGTCGGCTTCGCCTACGCGACCAAGGCTGGCATCACCATCTCCGCCATGGACATCAAGACGCCGGCGGGCAAGGCCGCCATCCTGGCGGGCGCGGAGAAGAAGCTCGGCGACATCGACCTGCAGTTCAAGCGCGGCCTGATTACCGACGACGAGCGCTACACCCAGACCGTCGACCTCTGGACCGAGGCGACGGAGGAAGTGACAGCCGCCACGATGAAGAGCTTCGACGCGCTTCATCCGGTCTTCATGATGGCCAACTCCGGCGCTCGAGGGAACATCCAGCAGATCCGGCAGCTGGCCGGGATGCGCGGCCTGATGGCCGACCCCACCGGCCGGATCATCGACCTGCCGATCAAGGCGAACTTCTCGGAAGGGCTGACCGTGCTCGAGTACTTCATCTCGACCCACGGCGCCCGCAAGGGTCTCGCCGACACGGCGCTGCGCACCGCGGACTCGGGTTATCTCACCCGCCGGTTGGTCGACGTGGCCCAGGACGTAATCGTGCGGGCCGAGGACTGTGGCACCACCGGCGGCATCTGGGTGACCGACATCTCGGAGGAGCGCGCGCTCACGGAGCCGCTGTTCGAGCGGGTCGCCGGACGCGTGGCCGCCGCCGCGGTGCTCGACCCCAACACGCAGGAGACGCTCGTCAAAGAAGGCACCGAGATCAGCGACGTCCAGGCGCGCCACCTGATCCAGGTGGGCGTCGCTCAGGTCAAAGTGCGCTCGGTGCTCACCTGCCAGGCGCGCGAGGGTGTCTGCCGCCTGTGCTACGGCCGCAACCTGGCGACCGGCAAGCTCGTTGAGATCGGTGAAGCGGTGGGCGTCATCGCCGCCCAGTCGATCGGCGAGCCAGGCACCCAGCTCACCATGCGGACGTTCCACACCGGTGGCGTCGCGGGTACCGACATCACGCAAGGCCTGCCGCGCGTCGAGGAGCTCTTCGAGGCGCGCATCCCGAAGGGCAAGTCGATCATCTCCGAGATCGATGGCGAGGTGGAGATCATCCGGACCGAGACCGCCCGCAAGGTCAAGGTGACGTCGCGCGACGTCTACGACATCCCCTACATCCTCACCGACAAGATGCAGCCGACGATCGAGTCGGGTGCGACCGTGCAGGAAGGCGAGGAGATCGCCCGCGGTGCGGACGCGAACGGCGAGGTCAAGGCCATCCAGTCGCGGGCGTCCGGCGTGGCGCGCGTCGAGCGCAACCAGATCGTGATCCGGAGCATGGACGAGGAATGGCGCGAGTACCCGATCCCCCACGGCTCGCGGGTCAACGTCCAGGGCGGTCAGAAGATCAAGGCCGGGCAGCAGATCACCGAAGGCTCGATCAGCCCGCAGGAACTGCTCCACATCCTCGGCCGCGAGGCGGTTCAGACCTACCTGGTCGACGAGGTCCAGAAGGTGTACCGCTCGCAGGGCGTCGATATCAACGACAAGCACATCGAGGTGATCATCCGGCAGATGATGCGGAAGGTCCGCGTTGATACGTCCGGCGACACCGACCTGCTGCCGGGCGAGATCGTCTCCCAGTGGGAGTACGAGGAAGCGAACGCCAAAGTGTTGGCGGAAGGCGGCGATCCATCGGTGGCGCAGACCGTGCTGCTCGGCCTCATCAAGGCCGCGCTCAACACGGCGAGCTGGCTCTCGGCGGCATCCTTCCAGGAGACGACGCGGGTGCTGACCGAAGCCGCCATTTCGGGCAAGGTCGACCGGCTGCGTGGCCTGAAGGAAAACGTGATCATCGGCAAGCTGATCCCCGCCGGGACCGGCCTCGACTACTACCAGAAGCTGCGCGAGGAATCGTTCAAGATGTTCGCGGAGCTCCCGCAACCGGTCCCCGCCACCAGCTAGCGCGACCCGAGCACCAAGGGGCCACCCCGCCGGGTGGCCCTTTTTCTTTTCCCTACTCTCCGGCGGCGCCGGCTCGGGCGAGCTCGCCCTTGCGCTTGAGCGCCTCGGTGCGAATGTGGGAGATAAACCAGGAGACGATATGGCGGAGACGGATGACGCGCGAGCGGGGATGACCGCTGCGCGACAGGTCATGCGACTGGCCCTCGAAGCGGACCATCCTCACCTCGCGACCGAGCAGCTTCAGCGCGGTGAACAGCTGCTCACCTTCGGAGATCGGGCAGCGGAGGTCTCGATCGCTGTGCAGGATGAGCAGGGGCGTCGTGATCCGCTCCACGTAGGTGATCGGCGACCGTTCCATCAGCCGGCCCAGGTCCTTCCACGGCACCGCGTCCATCGAATCGATGGTAAGGACCCAGTCGAGGTCGCCGGTGCCGAAGATAGAGGCCATGTTGCTGACGCACCGCATGGTGACGGCCGCCTTGAATCGGTCGGTGTGGCCCACCGTCCAGTTCGTCATGTAGCCGCCGTAGCTGCCACCGGCCACGCCGAGCCGATCCGGGTCGACCCAGCCGTTGGCGACCGCGGCATCGATGCCGGCCATGATGTCCTGGAAATCCTTGCCGCCCCAGTCGCCATTGACCGCCGCAGAGAAGGCGCGGCCGTACCCGGTGCTGCCGCGGGGATTGGTGAAGACGACCGCGTAGCCGTGCGAGGCCAGCAGTTGAAACTCGAAGAAAAAGCTCCAGCTGTACATCGCCATGGGACCGCCATGGATTTGGAGGACGGCCGGTGGGCGCTCGCTCTTTCCCTCAAGCCCTGGCTGGGGAGGGCTGGGCCGGATGATCCAGCCATGAATGTCCCAGCCATCCGCCCCCTTGAACGTGAACTCCTGTGGGCCGGCCAGCCGGACCTCGCGAAAGAGTGACGCATTCAATTCGGTGAGGCGTGTCTCACGGCCGCTGGCCGAGTCCTGAACAAAAAGGTCGCCCGGGGTCGATGGGTCGGAGCTGGCCAGGGCGATGCGACGGCGCTCGCGGTCCATGCTCATCGCGTAGATACGGCGCTGGCCGCCGGTGACGAGGCGCGGTGTCCCGCCTATGGCCGGGACGGCGTAGACGAGCGTCGAGCCGCGGCCGGCCGCCTGCGAATAAATCTCCTTCCCATCCGCCGACCAGTAGAGGTGCGGCCCGCCATGACCGACGCGCTGATCGTCGATCGCGGTGTCGGAGAATGTCGGCAAGAAATCGTCGGTGAGCTTGCGCACGGCACCGGCTGTAGCGCCATCGGCCACCATCAGGTCCGTGTAGCCATCATCGTGGCGTCGCCTGCCGGCAACAAACGCCAGCTGGCGCCCGTCGGGCGACCAGGCAGGCGGCCCGGCGTAGACGGTCTCGTCGGTCAGGCGCGTGAGCCCTTTCGAGGGGAGATCGAGAACCCAGATGTCGTTGGCCGGCCAGCTCCAGCGCTCCCCCGTCCGGTCCGAGGTGAAGGCGATCCGGCGGCCGTCGGGCGAAATCGCGGGTGACCCGTCGTCCCAATCTCCATCCGTCAGTTGCTCGGGCTCGCCGCCTTCGCTGCGAATTCGAAAAAGGTGCGAGCGCCGCTCGTAGATCCAGCCCACGCCGTCCAGCCGATTCCACAGGCGGTCGATTCGCCGGACGGCGGGCACGCGCTTCTCGTGCAGGCCGGCATCCTCGGCCTCGGGATCATCCGGCTGACCGACCTCAGCTGTGTAGACGATGGAAGCGCCGTCCGGTGACCAGGCGGGATCACCGGCACCCCAGCGTGCCCAGGTGAGCTGGCGCGCCTCGCCGCCATCGGCGGGCAGCAACCAGAGCTGCCCCTTTCCCACGCCCCGATCGCGTTCCTCTTCATTCTTCGGCTTGACCTCACCGGCCGGGGCGCGCACAAACACGAGCGACCGGCCGTCCGGCGACCATCGGGGGGCTGTATCGTTGTCGCCCGCGGTGTAGCGGCGCGGGAGGCTCTGCGCGGTATCCGACACCCAGATGGTGCGGTGATAGTCGTAGGTCTTGCGGTCGATCTCGATCACCACGTAGGCGACCCGCTGGCCGTCGGGCGTGATCTGCGGATCGTCGACGAGCTTGATGGCGTAGAGGTCTTCCGGCTCGAGGCGACGTGTCATTGGCTCCCTCCCGTTTGATGGCGGCGACCTCTCAGGCTAGCAAAGGGCCCTCGGGAGAGATTGGCCGGCGCGGTTCGTTGTATGGGGGTGCAGCTGGCCGCCGCCCGCCTCCCGGTCCGGGCACCCTCACTGGTGGCCCAGCACGCCGACGCGCTGGTGTTGCTTCTCCTGGGGGTGCCGACGGCCGCCATCGATTGGCAGATCGCGGTCACCTGGGCGCTGCCCGCCTGGGTCGCCCCGGCCGGCGTTTGCCTGGTCGCGGCCTTGATCGTGACGATGCTGATCAGGCCAGGGGCGAAATCGTTCGCCATCGCGGCGGTGGTCGCGGTGCTCTACGCGCTGCCGGT
>VBFF01000025.1:4600-5021 GCA_005889285.1 Chloroflexota bacterium | reverse complement strand
GGTCGCGGTCGCCGGTCACGATTTCGACGGTTCCGGTGATCTTCGGCAGCAACGAGGCGATCACGTCTTCGGCCTCGAACCCGGCCGCACCCATCACCTCCACACCAATTGCGTTCAGAATTGCCCAGATGATCGGTTCCTGTGGTTGGAGCTCGGCCGGCATCGCGCCGCGCTCGAGGCGCGCCGTCTTGTAGCTCGCGATCACCTTGACCCGGAAGGCCGGCCGCCAATCTTCATCGGTCGCGACCACGAGCGCCTTCGGCTTGCGATCGGAGACCAGCCGAGCCAGCATGTCGAGGAATCCCCGGACCGCGTTTACCGGCTGGCCATCCGGTGCCTTAAAGGTGCCGACAGGAATACCGAAGAACGCACGGAACATCAGGCTCGACCCGTCGAGCAGGAGCCAGTTCGCTGCCATGAC
>VBFF01000025.1:0-4574 GCA_005889285.1 Chloroflexota bacterium | reverse complement strand
CTATCGGGTTTACCTTTCCGTCCCAGAAGAGCTCCACCTCTTCCCACCACCAGCGCGAGGCCGGTCGCAAATACGGAGTGAAGTCTTCCGGTCGACTGTTGGCCGGATGCAAGTTTGTGTTCTGAAGATCCTCGAGGAATCCAATAGACGCCAGATCCCTGACATATTTGTCTCCTCTGATGTGGAGCTCCTCGATCACGTCGAATACAGCTGGAAACTCCTCCCGCCGGCCTGCCCCATTAAGTGCGGTGAGGTGTCGAACGAACACAGCAGCCAGCAGGTACACCTGCGGCTCCGCTTCCTCGTCAAAGTCTTTGTGGTACTCGAGGCGATCCGGGGAGCCTTCGAATGAGGGACAGGCACGAAGAAGCAACGCCTCCACGTCCTCGCGTCCGATCATGACTTCACGAGCACCCATCTAACCGGGGTCTACGCTGGCATGGCGACGCCCGCATTCGGCTTCAAACTCGCCTCGAGCTGGGCGCCGAGCGAGAGGATGCTGTACTCGTCGCGCGGCCGGCCGACCAGCTGGACACCAATGGGAAGCCCGGCCTTCGAGGTGGCCAGCGGGATGCTGATCGCCGGCTGCCCGGTGCAGTTGAACGGATGAGTAAAGCTCAGCCAGTCGAGAAACTCCTCAGAGGCGGTGTCGACGTCCTGGCCCACTGCGCCGATCCTGGGCGCCGGATAGGTCAGGGTCGGTGTGAGCAGCACATCGATCTGGTCCCAGGTGGCGATCAGGCGCCGCGCCTGCTGGTGCAGCTCGAGCAGCGCCTTGAGGTAATCGACGGCCGTGGACATCGGGGCCACCTCGAGCATCCGCCGATTGAGGGGGTCGAGCAGCTCCGGCGTGGCGATCGGAAGGGCGCCCACGGCGGTGACGGCGAGAATCTGGATGAGCGGACGAAACTGACCGAGGTCGGGGCGCACCCGGGTCACTCGATGCCCAAGGCGGGCCAACTCCGTCGCCACCGACTCGACGGCGGCCGCCACCTCACTGTCAACGGTCGCCGCCGCGTCGATGGTCCATCCCACGCGCAGCGCTGCCGGTTTGTGCGCGGCCGCCGGCAGGAACGGCTGCGCAATCTCGGCCCAGTACGGATCGCCCGGCAGGTGGCCGCTCATGGCGTCGAGGCCGAGCGCGGCGTCTGCGACGGTGCGCGCGATGACACCGCTCGTGGCCAGCCCAGCCCAGTCTTCGCCAAGGAGCGGCCCACTCGAGATGCGCCCGCGCGAGGGCTTCAGCCCCACCACGCCGCAACAGGACGCGGGAATTCGGATCGAACCCCCACCGTCACCACCGTGGCTCAGGGCGCACAAGCCCGCTGCCACGGCCGCCGCTGCGCCACCACTCGAGCCGCCCGCCGTCCGGGTCGTGTCGACCGGGTTGCGAGCCGGCGGGAACATCGGCCCTTCGGTGACCGGGCGAGTCCCGAACTCCGGGGCGTTCGTCTTGCCAAGGATGACGGCCCCCTCGTCCTTCAGCCGGCCGATGGCGAAGCTGTCCACCTGGGCGATCGACTTTTCGAAGACGAGCGAGCCGAGGCTGTTGCGATAACCGGCCAGCGCCGCCGTTTCCTTGATCGAGACCGGCACGCCGTCGAGCAGGCCGAGCTGTTCCCCCCGTACCACCCGCTTCTCGGCCGCCGCGGCCTGGCTTTCGGCCAGCTCACGGGTCAGCAGGACGTAGGCGTTGAGTTGCGGGTCGATCCGTCCAATGCGCTCGTAGTAGAGGGCGGTGAGTTCGCCGGGCTTCACCTGCCTGGCCGCGATGGCGCCTGCCTGTTCGATTGCGCTCTTCAACGCCCAGGCGTCATCGATCACCAGCTAACTGTATCGAGCCCCCACCCCGACCCTCCCCCGCACGCGGGAGAGGGAGATAAGGAAAAGCCCGCCAGGAAACCCTGGCGGGCTCAATATGAAGGGGTTGGCTTAGCGCGACTCGAGCGCGACTTCGGCTTCGATCTCTTTCTCGGCCTCGGCCGGCGTCGGCGCCGGTACGGCCTCAACGCCCATCTCGAGCTTGACCTCGTCCCCCAGGATGAAGCCGCCGGCCTCGAGCGCCTGGTTCCAGGTCAGGTCGTAGTCCTTGCGGTTCAGCCTGGTCTGCGCGTCGAAGCTCACTCGGCGATTGCCCCAGGGGTCCTTGCCCTCGCCATTGAAGCTGGCGTCGAGCACGACTTCCTTGGTGATGCCGTGGATCGTCACATCCCCGATCAGCTTGAAGTTCGACGCATCCTTGCCCTCGATGCGCGTGCTGGTAAAGGTGATGGTTGGATAATTCGCGACGTCGAAATGGCCATCGGCGCTGCGAAGGTGGTTGTCGCGCATTTCCACGCCGGTATCGATACTCGCCGCATCGAGGACAACGCCCACCTTCGCGGTGCTGAGGTTGTCATTATCGACCTCGATCCAGCCTTCCTTGATCTTCATCTGGCCGCGCACCTTCGACATCATGTGGCGGATCGTGAACGTAACGCTGCTGTGGTAGACGTCAAATGCCCACTTCATATGTGTGTCGGTCCTCCCGGTCTTTGAAATTGGTTGCATAAGCAACATTCTCTACAGCAAACAATTTGGTGCGACAATCTATTCCGGATGGCTAGCGAGCCGAATTCGGCCGAACTGCGCGCCTGGAGCGCCTTCCTCAACGCGCAGGCAACTCTCCTACGCCGCCTGGAGGCGGAACTGGTCGAAAGCGAGGACATGACCCTTGCCGAGTTCGACGTCCTCATCCAGCTCGGCATGGCCCCTGATCGCCGCCTGCGGATGACGGAACTGTCCGATCGGGTGCGCCTCAGCCACAGCGGGGTGACCCGCCTGGTCGACCGCCTGACGCAGGCCGGCCTCGTCAAGCGCGCCCGATGCGACTCCGACCGGCGCGGGACCTTCGCGACCTTGACGGCGGCCGGCAGGGCCCGGCTCCGGCGCGCCGAGCCCATCCACCTCCGGGGGATCCGAGAACATTTTGGCAAGCGCCTCACGTCGGCCCAGCTTTCCGCGGTCGCCGAGGCGCTCGAGCCGCTGGCGCGCGACGCGCGCCCCACTCAGCCGAGCGCCCGCTGACGGATGTCGCAAAAGTGGCGCACGATGTTAGGCGTCTCACTGGGCGCGTTGTGCCCACCGATCGGCGTCAGCACGATTTCCATCGGACTGCCGGTGATCGCGGCGGCGCTCCACCAGCCTGTCACCTCGGCCGAATGGGTGATCGTCATCTACACGCTGGTGATCACCTCGCTGCTGATGACGTTCGGGCGATTGGGCGACCTGATCTCGACGAAGCTTCTCTACGTCGTGGGCTTTATCGTCTTCACGCTGGGCGCCCTCGCCAGTGGTCTGAGCCCGAGCTTCGGTTGGCTGCTCGCCAGCCGCGCGCTGCAGGGCCTGGGCGGTGCGATGATGTTCTCGGTCGCGGCAGCCATCGTGACGCGCGCATTCCCGCCATCGGAACGTGGCCTTGCGCTTGGCATCAACGCCGTCTTCATCTATGCCGGACTGACGGTCGGCCCGCTGCTGGGGGCGTTCGTGCTCGCGACCTGGTCCTGGCGCGGCCTCTTCCTGATCAATGTGCCGCTCGGGATTGCCGGCACTGCCCTGGCGCTACTTTTCCTGCAGGACGAGGCGGACCGGGTGCGGCGTGAGCCGACGAGCTTCGATATCCTCGGAGCTCTCATCGGTTCACTCGCCCTCCTTTGCCTGCTGCTCGTTTTGAGCCAGGGCCCGAGCTGGGGGTTGACCTCGCCACCAACGATTGGCTTGCTACTTGCGAGCATCGGGCTCGCCGTTGGCTTCGTCCGCCGGGAGCGGCGCGCCGCGGCGCCGATGGTCGACCTCTCCATGTTCAACGACCGATTGTTCTCGGCAGCGCTCGCCAGCAGTGTGCTGGCCTACCTCGCCATCTTCATGCTCAACCTGCTGGTCCCCTTCTACCTGATCCACGGCCTGGGCTTCGATTTCTTCCACGCCGGGATCCTGCTCACGCCGGTGCCGGTGGCAATGGTCGTATTCGCTCCGATCAGCGGCTGGCTTTCTGACAAGGTCGGCTCGCGCGCGCTCACGTCGAGCGGAATGCTCCTGGTGGCGGCCAGCTTCTTCTGGTTGAGCCGGCTTGGACTCCATCCCGACTACGCCCAACTCGTGCCGCCGTTACTGCTCAACGGGATCGGCACCGGTCTCTTCACCTCGCCGAACAACAGCGCCGTCATGGGCGCCGCCTCGCGGGCGCGCATGGGAACCGCAGCCGGGCTGCTCGCCACCAGCCGCAGCCTCGGCATGGCTCTGGGCACCGCGACAGCCGCCGCCGTCATCGCCCTGCGAATGCCAGCCCACCTCGCCGAACACGGCGGAGCGACGGTTGCCACGCTTGCCTCGTACCAGGACGGTTTCCTGGTTGCTGCTGCCGTGGCGCTCCTCGCCGCGATGACTTCGATGGTGCGTGGCTCCGCGGCCTCGGCCGATCGGTCGTCGCGGGCCGTCGAGCCGCAGGCGATCGGGTAAGCTCGAAACCGCCAGTGCTCCGCCACGTCGCCCTTTTCCGTTGGAAGCCGGAGGCCACGGCCGAGGACGTTTCCAAG
>VBFF01000024.1 GCA_005889285.1 Chloroflexota bacterium | reverse complement strand
CGCGCGATCGCGATGATCGACCTGATGACCGCCCGCCTGCACAGCGCCTTCGGTGTGCTGCTGCTGGTCGGGCTGGTCGCGGGATCGGCAGTCCGCTGAAGCGCGTCATCGCCGGCCTCGGCCTGGCCGCGGCGGTCTGGACAGCCGCCTTCCGCGGGCCGCGCTCGCAGTTCTGGCTTCGGATGTCCCTCGGGGTCGGCGGCCTGGGTGCCTACGCGCTGGCGACCGAACCGGCGATGCGACGGGAACGGCTCCGACTCCGTGATTTTGCGACCGGGCTTGGGTCAGCGGCGGGGCTCTATGTGATCTTCCAGGTGGGCGACCGGATGGCGCGGCGCATCATGCCGGCCGGCGATCGCGATATTGCCGGCATCTACGACCTGCGGACGCAGGCTCCACGCTCCGCCATCGCCACCATGCTGGGCTTCGTCATCGGGCCCGGCGAGGAATTGTTCTGGCGCGGCCTGGTGCAGCGAGGCCTGATGCGACGCTACGGACGGATCCAAGGCACGCTGATCGCGTCATCGATCTATGGGGCGGTCCACCTCGTGTCGGAAAATCTCACGCTCACGGGCGCTGCCGCGACCGCGGGCCTCTACTGGGGCGCCCTGTACGCGGGCGAGCAGCGGCTGGCCCCATTGATCATCAGTCACGTCTCGTGGGACATTTGGATCTTCCTGATCGCGCCGACCGGGTAAAGTGATGCCATCCTCGAGACCGAGTTGAAGCTAGGACAGGAGTTGATCAGCGCCGATGCCATCCAGCGGCGCGTCCGTGAGATTGCCGAGCAGATTTCCCGGGATTATCAAAGCCTCGAGCGGCCCCTCATCCTGCTCTCGGTCCTCAAGGGTTCGGTCTGTTTCGCGACGGACCTGAGCCGCTACGTTACGGTCCCCGTCAACTTCGATTACGTCGCGGTCAGCAGCTACGGCGCCGGGACTCAGTCGTCAGGACACGTTCAGCTGCTCAAAGACCTGACCATGGATGTTGGGGGACGGGACGTGTTGATGGTCGAGGACATCATCGACACCGGACTCACGACATCCTTTCTGTTTGACCACGTGCAGCGCCACCAGCCGAAGTCGCTCAAGCTCTGCGTGCTCCTCAACAAGGAGGAGCGCCGGATCACGCCGGTACCCATCGCCTATAAAGGGTTCGACATTCCGAACCAGTTCGTGGTCGGCTACGGCCTGGACTTCGACGAGCTCTACCGCAATCTCACCGCCGTCCACATTCTCGAGCCCTAGCGTGGCGGCCGCTGTCCAACGATTCCCACGAAAATGATCACGGCCACGAAGAAGATGAGCAAGCCACCCCACGGGTTGGCGAGCCTCAGGAGCGCCGCAACTTGATCAGGCAATAGGGTCGAAGCGAGAAACAACGCCGCGATCAGTAGCGTCACGCCCTGCCAGCTCAAGCGAAGCACCCGGGGCAGGTGGTCGATGTAGACATAGTAGGGAGCGAAAACGCGCCGCCCGATGCCAGCCGGATTGGTTACAAGGACGGCGACGATCGCAAACAGGACGAACGCGATGATTGGAATTCGCTTACGTTACTGGTTCGCGCCGCCCTCGAGTGAGTTGAGGAGTTGCTTGACGGCGTTGATGGGGATGGCGAACCCGACGCCCACATTCCCAGCGATGGGGCTCTCGATCGAGTCGTTGACACCGATCACCTGGCCTAGTGTGTTGAGGAGCGCACCGCCCGAGTTGCCCGGGTTGATCGGTGCATCCGTCTGGATCAGGCCGGTGAGACCAGTGCCCTGGTTGCTGCGATTCAATCCCGACACGATTCCGGCGGTCATCGTCTCGGCGAGTCCGAAGGGCGCACCGATCGCGTAGACGGCGTCGCCGACGCGAACCGCATTCGAGTCGCCGAGTGGGACCGGGTGCAGGCTCGACGCCGCCACTGACACGTGAACCACGGCGAGGTCGGCGGCAGTGTTCGACCCGGCGACGCTGCCCGGGGCCGTCTTGCCGTCGCTGAAGGTCACCTGGATCTGGCTGGCGCCGGAGATCACATGCGCATTGGTAAGGATGTTGCCCGTCGTGTCGAGGACAATGCCCGAACCGGTTCCTTCTCCGACCCGACCTCGGCGTGCGACCTCGGTCGTTATCGTGACAATGCCCGGCGCTGCCTGCTTGTAGAGAGCGGCGGCAGACACCGGTTGTGACGCGACCGCCTTACTCGCGGACGACGCGGCGGGACTCGATGTGGCCGAGGTGTTGGAGGTCGCCGGCAAGCGGCTGATGACGGCCTCCGCGCCCAGAGCCCCACCGCCGAGTCCGCCGATCACGACCAGAGCCCCGATGAGCATGGTCCGCGCCGTGGGGCGCCCGCCTCGCGGCGACGCCGAAGACGGCGGAACCGGCGAGCTTACCGGTGACGCGTTACTGGGCTCCGCGATCATCTCCTGATGATGGACCACGCACCCTTACGAAAGGATGATGGGCAGTTAAGGACGCTCTAAGACTTTTGGAGGATCAAGAAGCTTGCTGGACGCCCGGGCGGACGGCGGCGCTGGCGAAGCCATTCCGCTGGCCCAGTGCATCGGCGACGGCCTGGCTGATATGGCTCGGCAGGAGATGGGCCTTCACGAGGTAGGCGGCGGCGCCGAGCCGCTGCGCCTCCTTGATCAAATGCGGGGTGTCGTCTTCGCTACAGATGATGACCGGGACCTCTTCGGTGGCTTCATCGTCGCGCAGAGCGGCGAGCACCTGGAGTCCATCGAGCTGGGGGACATGAATATCGAGGAGGATAAGATCCGGCGACAGCGAGCGGGCCAGCTTGAGTCCCGCAGCACCGTCCGACGCCACGGCAACGCGATACCCGTCGAGTTGGAGCTTCAGCTGATAAAGATCAGCAATGTCAGGATGATCCTCGACCATCAGGACGCGGGGCTGAAGCGGCATGGTCTCCCTCAGGGGCCATCAGCGTAAGGCCGAAGCGCACCAGGGTCAAGCCATCAGTTGAGGGGACAAATGCTGGCGAACAGCACTCATTTTTGCGACACGTTTCACAAGCATGAAAACGCCTTTTTGCGGCAGCTTGCGACGCGGAATTAGTGGCTGCAG
>VBFF01000023.1 GCA_005889285.1 Chloroflexota bacterium | reverse complement strand
GCCAAAACCGAGGAACTCGAATGCGATCCGGATGCCCACCCGGTCAGCCCGGTCGCGGGCCAGTTCGAGCGCGTCGCGCGTCCCCGGTATGGCCCGGCGCGTTCCGAGCCCGGGCGCGCGCGGCGGGATCGCCAGCAAATACGGTGAGCCCAGGTCCCGGCAAATCTGCAGCCGAGGCTTCAAGTCATCCTCGATGAGGCGGCGATCCATGCGGCCGTCGGCCCGAACCGTCAGCGCCACGCCGTTGAGCGTCAGGACTTCCGCGGGCTGCACAATTTCCGCGGCCATTCGGACTTCGGCCGCGTCTTTCAGCAGGCGTTCCGCGCGCGCCTCGATGCCCTCGTAGCCGGTCTCACGCGCGATCTCGATGACGCGCGGCGTCGGCGTCGTCATCAGGGTCGCGCCGTTCAGATAGATCGCCGGCATTACTTCTCGCGGATGACCCCGAACGTCAGCCCGGCCACCAGGTACTTGCGGGCGACCACCATCAGGACGAGCGGTACCGACATCGCGATGACGCCCGACGCCGCCATGTCGTTCCAGATGATCTCGAACTGGGTGACGAGGCCCTGGACGCCAACCGGGAAGGTCTGCGAGGCCGGCGTCGCCGTCAGGATCAGGGCGAAGAGAAACTCGCTCCACGCAAAGGTGAAGACGATCGTCGCCGCGGCCATCAGGCCGGGCGCCGCCAGCGGCAGCAACACCCGGCGAAAGGAGGTCCAGCGGTTGGCGCCATCGACGAGGGCCGCCTCCTCGAGCTCGAGCGGAATTTCCGCCAGGAAGCCCTTCAACATCCAGATGGCAAACGGCAAATTGAACAGTGAGTAGATGCCGATCAGGGCGATCGGCTGGTTGTAGATCTGCAGCGTGCGGACGATGGCGAAATAGGGGACGACCACGGCGACCGGCGGCAGGAAGCGAAGCGAGAGCGCCCAGTTGAGGACGCCGACGCGCAGCCGCGGCGGAACGGACAGACGCGTGATCGGGTAGGTGATCACTAACCCGACAGCCAGCGTCACCAGGACGGTTGCGGCGCAGACGATGACGCTGTTCTTGAGCAACACCCAGAAGCCGCGGTCGACGAGCACGCTGAAATAGGGTTCGAGGGTTGGGTGTCGCGGGAAGAGTGTGATCGACTGGTAGAGCTCGGCCTTGCTCTTGAGCGAGGTCGCAATCAGCCAGTAGAGCGGAAAGGCGTAGAGAAAGGCGGCTACGCCGAGCCCCGCCACGATCAGGATCAGCCGAACGCCGATGGCGGCGCGCCGGCCGCGCATCAGGCGCGCTCCAACGGAAGGGCGCGGGTCACGAGTGAATAGAGGATGCTGATGGCGACCAGCACCAGGACCGCCAGCGCCGCCGCTTGCCCTCCATCGAAAAACCGGAACTCGATCCGGTAGATGTAGAGGCTCAGCAATTGGGTCGCGGTTCCCGGGCCGCCGCCGGTGAGGATGAACACATGGTCGAAAACGCGGAGCACATCCGCCATACGGAAGAACAGGATCAACAGAAAGAGCGGTCGCAAGTAGTAGAGCTCGATGTAACGGAACTGCGTCCACCAGGTGGCGCCGTCGACCTGGGCGGCTTCGACGGATTCCTTGGGGACGGTCTGCAGCCCGGCAAAGAGCACGAGGTAGACGAAGGGCGTCCATTGCCAGATGTCAACGCTCGCCACCGAGCCCATCGCCAGGAGCGGATCGCTCAGCCACTGGATCTCGGAGTGCGTGATGCCGACCGACTGCAACACATAGTTCAGGACGCCGTAACCCGGGGCATAGATCAGACGAGCCACGACGCCAACCGCGACCGGGGGCACGACAAGCGGCAGAACGGCCAGCACGTAGAGCGTCGCCCGCAGCCCGGCGCGCTTGACGGCGCGATGCACCAGCAGAGCGAAACCGAGACCAAGGAGGATCTCGGTGGGGAGGACGATCAGCGCGTAGAGACCGGTCGCACGCAGCGCGTCATAGAAGAGGGGATTGCTCAGCGCTCGCGTGTAGTTGCGGAAGCCGACGAGGGTGCCGTCGTCCGCGGTGATCGACTGCCAGATGGCCAGCACGAATGGGATCGTCACGATGACGAACACCGTGCCGAGCGCCGGCAGCAGGATCGTGTAAGCGAGCCGCTCCTGCCGGCTCCTTCGGCGCCGCCCGGTCCCTGCCGGCTTGGTGCCGGTCGGGGCCGGGAGTTCGGCGACGAGGCGGCTCACATCGTCAAATGTAGGACGGGTCGACTAGGACGGGTAACCGGCGCCTTTCATCGTGGCGCGAATCTGGCTTGCGGCTTGCTGCATGGCGGCCTGCGGAGTCAGCTGGCCGGCCACCGCGGCGTTCATCGCCGTGCCATACGAGGTTTCGACGGCGCCCCACTGGTCGGTGCGCGGCCGCCAGTTGGGAACGGCATCGAAGGACGCCGCCAGTGCCTTGAAGTAAGGATTCGCGGCGGCGAGCGACGCGTCGTTGAGGATGCTCTTGCGGATCGGGACGCCGCCCTGCGCGACGTAGTTGCGCATGTTTTCGGTCTTGAGCATCCACTTGATGAAGTCGGCGGCGGCCGAGCCATTGTGTGAACCCTTGGGAATCCCGAGCAGCCAGTTGCCCATCATCCCGAGACCCTTGCCACTGGGCCCCTGCGGAATCGGGATATACGCGACCTTGCCCTTGACCTGGCTGACGGTCGGATCTTCGACGATGCCCGTGATCTCCCCGGGCCAGACGGTGGACTGGTAAGCCTTCCCGGTGGCCATCGCCTGCGACCGCTCCGCGGCGTCGAAGTTCGCCGCGCCCGGCTCTGCGTACTGCTTGAGCTTCCTGGTGAGGAAGTCCACCGCCGTAATGGAATCGGCCGAGTCGAGCTGGACCTTCCAGGTGTCGTCGAAGATGTTGCCGCCAAAGGACCACAGGATGGGCAGCGAGTCGCTACTCACCGGGTTGGTGGCCTTGCCACGGATGACGTAGCCGTAAAAATTGGCCGCGTTGAATTGCTTTGCGTTGGCCAGCACCGCATCCCAGTTGGCCGGCGCGGACGACTTATCACTGCGGTACATGAACATCTCGACATTGCCGACGATCGTGATGCCGTAGAGATGCTGGGCCTTGCTCTGCTCGGTCGGCGGGACCGGGCCGTGCGGCGGCGGCCAGGTGCCGACGTCGTAGACGACGGTCGGGATGTCCGAGTCGCGCGTGAAGCCGAAGCTCGAGTCGAGCGGCTGGAGCGCGCCCATGGTGCCGAACTTCGGCATCCAGGGATCGTCCATCATGCACAGGTCATACGACGAGTCGTTCGCCTGGAAGGTGGTCACCAGCTTCGAGAAGAGCGAGTCGTAGGGGAACTCGACGATCTGCACCTCGATGCCGGTCTGACTCTTGTAATTGCCCACGACCTTCTTCAGCGGCCCGTCTTCGTTGCCCTGGACCGCAGCGAGGACCAGCTTGGATACCTTGTTCGCTCCGGTGCTCTCCCCGCAGGCGGCCAGCAGAGCCGGAAACGAGGTGAATGCGGCACCCGTCACCGCCGTCCGTTTGACGAATTCTCGCCGGCTAATTCGCTGCATTCCCTTCTCCTCCTATGAGGCTGTCGAAGCCCACTCTTGCGACGAACCACTCTATAGTATTGAGGTCAGGTTGTCATGACAACTGGTTTCTGCGGCCCGCGGCCGCAGTAGGTGAGGAAATGGGGGCCCGGAGGGGACGCACCGACACCGTGCTCGACCGGGAAAGCCCGGTCCCGCTGTATTACCAGCTCGCCCAGAATATGGAAACGGCGATCCGTTCGGGTCGTCTGTCATCCGGCTCGCACCTGGAGAACGAGATCGAGCTCGCCCGACAACTGCGCGTGAGCCGGCCCACGGTGCGTCGCGCGATCG
>VBFF01000040.1 GCA_005889285.1 Chloroflexota bacterium | reverse complement strand
GCCGATCCCCGGCAAGCCGGCGCTCGGCATCGAGGTGCCCAACAAGGCGACCAGCCTGGTCACCCTTCGAGAGATCATCCAGACCCCGACCTTCCAGAACGACAAGACACTGTTGTCGCTCGCCATCGGAACCGATGTCTCCGGGAACACCGTGGTCGGCGACCTGACCCGCATGCCGCATCTCCTGATCGCGGGCGCGACCGGGTCGGGAAAGAGCGTATGCATCAACGCCCTGATCGCCGGCATGCTCTTCCAGGCCAGCCCAGAAGAGCTGAAGTACATCCTGATCGATCCCAAGCGCGTCGAGTTTTCGATGTTCCAGGACATGCCCCACCTGCTGGTGCCGGTGGTGACGGAGTCGGATCACGCGACGTCGGCCTTGCGCTGGGCCGTCGCCGAGATGGAGACGCGCTACAAGCTGTTCGCCAGTCACACGGTGCGCAACATCGCCGACTTCAATGGCAAGGCTCCGGACATGGGATTGAATCCACTGCCGTACATCGTGATCGTTATCGACGAGCTCGCCGACCTGATGATGGTGGCGGCGGGGGAGATCGAGGAGCTGATTTGCCGCATCGCCCAGCTGGCCCGTGCCGTCGGCATCCACCTCCTGGTCGCGACCCAGCGCCCCTCAGCCGATATCATCACCGGCCTGATCAAGGCCAACATCCCCTCGCGGATCGCCTTCGCCGTCAGCTCCAGCATCGACTCGCGCGTCATCCTGGACGAGACCGGCGCGGAGAAGCTGCTCGGACGCGGCGACATGCTCTACCTCCCGGTCGAGGCGGGCAGGGCCACCCGCTTGCAGGGCGTCTTCGTTTCGGACCGCGAGATGAAGGCGATCATCGACTTCTGGAAGGCCCAGGGCAAGCCGCAGTACCAGGAGGAGATCTTCAACGTCGAGGCGACCGTCTCCTGGGTCAAAGAAGGCATGAAGCGCGATCCGCTCTTCGCCAAGGGCGCGCACGTGGTCGCCACCGAGGGCCGCGCCTCGGTCTCTCTCCTCCAGCGCAAGCTCAACGTCGGCTACACCCGGGCGGCCCGCATCGTCGACCAGCTGGCCGATCAGCGGGTGATCGGTCCTTACGAGGGCAGCAAGTCCCGCGAGGTGCTGATGAACTTGCTCGAGGTGGATGAGCTGGTCAAGGACCTCGACGACGCCAACGCGTGAGGAAAGTCACGACAGACAGCTGTCAAACGGCCGGGTTAGCATAGGCCCCAAGTAATGGCTCAGGACTATTCGTTCGACGTGGTCTCGCAGTTCGACCGGCAGGAGCTGGTCAACGCGGTGAACCAGGCGCAGCGGGAGATCGTGACCCGCTACGACTTCAAGGACACCGGTGCCTCGATCGATCTCGGGGAAAACGAGATTACGCTGAACGGCCCCAGCGACTTCAAGCTGAAGGCGATGGTCGACGTGTTGCAGAGCAAGCTGGTCAAACGTCAGCTCTCCCTGAAGATCCTCAAGCCCGGCCCGATCGAACCGGCGGCGAAGGGCAATGTGCGCCAGACGCTCGAGCTGCAGCAGGGGATCGACGACGAGCTGGCTCGCAACCTCGTCAAACAGATCAAGCAGGTGTCACCCAAGGTGCAGCCGCGCATCCAGGGCGACACCATTCGGGTATCGAGCCGCGAGAAAGACCTGCTCCAGCAGGTGATCACGGCCCTCAAGGCGAGCGAGACAGCAGTCCCGCTGCAGTTCATCAACTACCGGTGACGCGTGCCACCCGATCCGCAGATCTACGCGCTGGCAGAGCAGGTGGGCGAGCGATTCCGCCGGCAGGGGCGCACGCTGGCGGTGGCGGAGTCCTGCACCGGCGGCTTGCTGGGCGCGGCCCTGACGGACGTGCCGGGCAGCTCCGCCTACTTCCTGGGTGGTGTGATCAGCTACGCCGACCCGGTGAAGGTGGACCAGCTCGGCGTACCGGAGGCGACCTTGCATCGCTATGGCGCCGTCAGCGAGCAGACCGCGGCGGCGATGGCGAGCGGGGTCCGGCAACGGCTGCACGCCGACGTCGGGGTCTCGGTCACCGGGGTGGCGGGGCCGGACGCCGAGGGGTCGAAACCGGTTGGGCTGACCTTTATCGGGATCGCTACCCCCACCCTGCCCTCCCCCGCGAGCGGGGGAGGAGAATCGGTGACGACGCATCGTTTTCAGTGGACCGGCGACCGCTGGGACAACCGGCGCCGCTCGGTGATCGCCGCCCTGGAGCTGCTGGTCTCGGCTCCGGAACTTTAGCGTTGACAGTTACACAAATCCGTATTACAGTGGAGCGGACGGGCCAGGCCGACCACGAAGCAAGGGGAATCTAGATGTCAGAAAAAGACCGGGCATTGACGGCTGCGCTCAGCCAGATCGAGCGCAGCTATGGGAAGGGCGCCATCATGAAGTTGGGGGAGGCGGCCGCGCAGCGAAACATCGACGTGATCCCAACCGGATCGCTCACCCTCGACATGGCGCTGGGCGTCGGCGGCATCCCACGCGGCAGAGTCGTGGAGATCTACGGTCCGGAGTCGTCGGGCAAGACCACGCTGGCGCTGCATGTCATCGCGCAAGCCCAGAAGCTCGGCGGCGTCGCCGCCTTCATCGACGCCGAGCACGCCCTGGACCCGGTCTACGCCGGACACATCGGGGTCAAGACCGAAGATCTGTTGATCTCGCAGCCGGACACCGGCGAGCAGGCACTCGAGATCGTCGACGTCCTGGTGCGGTCGGGGGCAGTGGACGTGATCGTCGTCGACTCGGTCGCGGCGCTGGTGCCCAAAGCCGAGATCGACGGCGAGATGGGGGATAGCCACGTTGCCCTGCAAGCCCGCCTGATGTCGCAGGCGCTGCGCAAGCTGACCGGCGCCATCTCCAAGTCCAGCACCTCGGTGATCTTCATCAACCAGCTGCGCGAAAAGGTCGGCATCATGTTCGGCAATCCCGAGGTGACGACCGGCGGTCGGGCGCTGAAGTTCTATGCCTCGGTGCGCCTCGACATCCGCAAGGTCGATTCGATCAAGAACGGGCTAGACGTCACCGGCAACCGGGTGAAGGTCAAGGTCGTCAAGAACAAAGTCGCGCCGCCGTTCCGCTCGGCCGAGTTCGACATCCTCTATAACGAGGGGATCTCCTACTGGGGCAGCGTGCTCGACGCCGCAGTCGACGGGGCGTTGGTGGAGAAGGCCGGTTCCTGGTTCTCCTGCAACGGCCAGCGGCTCGGCCAGGGTCGCGAGCAGACGGTCGGGTTCCTCAAGGCGAATACGAAACTCGGCGAAGAGCTGATCGCGCAGTTGAAGGGCAAGGCGGCCGAGAAGATCCTGCAGCCGGCGTGAGATCGGGCGGCCGGCGCGCGACGCCGACCGCGCGCGAGCCGGAGAGTGCCCAGGTTGCCTACACCGAGGCGATCAAGCGACTGGCCCGACAGCCGCAGTCGCGGGCGGCGCTGCGGCAACGCCTGCTCGGCCTCGGCTACGTCGAGGCCGCGGTCGACGCCGCGCTCGACCGGGCCGAAGGCGACGGGTACCTCAATGACCGCGAGTACGCCGCCGCGCTGGTGCGACGCCGGACCAGGGGACGGGGGCACGCGCTGATCGCCCAGGAATTGCGCGCCAAGGGGGTCGATGAGGCGACGGCCGGGCCAGCCCTCGAGACGGTCGACGCCGAGGTCGAGGCGGAGCAGGCGCTGGTCCTGGGACGCAGCCTGATCTCCAGCCGGCGACTCGCCGATGCCCAGGCCCTGGTTGCCTACGTCGGCCCGCGCCTCGCCCGCCGGGGCTTCAGCGGTGGCCTGGTCTACCGCGTCTGCCGCCTCCTGAGCGACGAGTGGCAGGCATCCGGCCGGTTTGACAGTCCCCAGATTCGCGACTAAAATAGTCAAGATTCTGTCGCTCTTTAACGACTAGTCCCGCCGCGTTCACACGCGGTGCGAAGAACCTTCACAAGTCCATAAGCGAGGTGTAACTATGCCCAGTCCATTACTCCTGGTCGCAGGTGTCGTGGTGGGTGCGCTTGTGGGAGCCCTCGTCGCCTACCTCTGGGTCGGCAATCGGAACCGGGAGCGGGATCTCGTCTCCAACGCGGAGCGGGAAAAGCTGCTGTCGGACGCCGAGACCCAGATGAAGGAGATGGTCCTCGAGGCCAAAGAGGAAGCCCACCGCATCCGCCTGAGCCTGGAACAGGAGGTACGCGACGCACGTGCTGAGCTCCAGCGTTCGGAACGCCGGGTTCAGCAGAAAGAAGAATCGATCGATCGCAAGCTCGAAGATCTCGACCGAAAGGAACAGGGGATCACGCAAAAAGAGTTGGAAATCGGGAGGACCAGAGAACGCGTCAATGACGCTCTCGCCGAGCAGGTCAAAGAGCTCGAGCGGATTTCGGGAATGACGCGGGCCGAAGCGAGGACGACGATCCTCACCAACCTTGAAAAGGAACTCAATCAGGAGATCGCGCAGAAGATCCGCGATGGCGAACAGATCGTCAAAGAGGAAAGCGAAAAGCGCGCGCGCAACATCCTGGTAACCGCCATGCAGCGGATTGCCGCCGAGCAAACCGCCGAGACCTCGGTATCGGTGGTGGCAATCCCCAGCGACGAGATGAAGGGGCGCATCATCGGTCGGGAGGGCCGCAACATTCGAGCCCTCGAACACGCGACCGGGGTCGACCTGATCATCGACGACACACCGGAGGCGGTCATTCTGAGTGGCTTCGACCCGGTCCGCCGCGAGGTGGCGCGGGTGGCCCTCAATCATCTACTGGTCGACGGCCGGATCCATCCGGCCCGGATCGAAGAGATGGTGACCAAGGCCCGCAACGACGTGCAGAACCGGATTCGGGAAGAAGGCGAACAGGCGATGTTCGAGACCGGAGTCACCGGGCTCCACCCGGAGCTCATCAAATTGCTGGGAACGCTGGCCTTCCGGACCAGCTACGGACAGAATGTCCTGACCCACAGCAAAGAGGTCTCCTTCCTCTGCGGCATGGCGGCGGCCGAGATCGGCGCCGACGTGACGCTCGCTCGCGAAGCCGGCCTGCTGCACGACATCGGGAAGGCGATCGACCACGAGGTCGAGGGTTCGCACGCGATCATCGGCGGAGAGCTCCTCCGGCGGCTCGGGAGACCAGAGATCCTGGTGAACGCGGTTGCCGCCCACCACATGGACGTCGAGCCCACCAGCCTGGAAGCCATCCTGACGGTCGCCTGCGACGCCGTTTCGGCGGCCCGCCCGGGCGCTCGACGAGAAACCCTGACGACCTACATCAAGCGGCTCGAGAAGTTGGAGGGAATCGCCAACTCCTTCGAAGGTGTCGAAAAGTCCTTTGCCATTCAGGCAGGTCGCGAGATCCGCATCATCGTCAAGCCCGACACGATCGACGACAGCCGCGCCCAGATCCTCGCCCGCGATATCGCCAAGCGCATCGAGGGCGAACTCCAATATCCGGGCCAGATCAAAGTCACCGTCATCCGCGAGACACGTATCGTCGAATTCGCCAAGTAACGAAAAGAGGCGACCCCCGCTGGGGCCGCCTTTTCTTTTAGGCTGCCACACCCGAGCTCGAATCTCCGCGCGGCCAGATCGCTACGCTTTGAGTGCGTGGGTACCTGGGGCACCGGCATCTTCAGCAACGATCTCGCGTCCGACGTGAGGGGCGAGTATCGAGAACTGCTCGAGGATGGCGTTCCGGATGCGGAGGCGACACAGGAGGTTCTCCGGCGCTTTGCTCACGCGGGCACGGATCCCGATAATCGGGTTTGTTTCTGGACTGGAGTGGCTGCCACCCAGATGCAGCTTGGTCGACTCGAACCCTCGGTGCGCGACAGCACGATCGCGGCGATCGATGCCGGCGGCGATCTTCACATGTGGGAGGAGGATCCGCAGCGTCGGAAGCGCGCGACCGCTCTGGCGAAGTTACGGGCACAGTTGCTCGGACCGCAGAAAGGGGCCGTCAGGGTACGGCGTCCCCGCCGCATCCCATGTCCCGTTCAAGCCGGCGATGTCTTCTTGCTGCTTCTCGACGATGGTCGGAAGGTGCGACTCCGGACGCTTGCCGTCTCGCATCACCGACTTGGTGACTTTCCGACCCTCGAATTGATCGATGACCATGGACGAACGTTCCGTCACCACTACCGAAGCGATCACCCCTTGGCAAAGCTTGGACCGAAGCAAGTGTGGGCGCGTTGGATGATCGTGGAGGGATTCATTGACCGTGTCCCGCAGGCGGACCAGATTCAAGTGGTCGCTCGTGAGGCGCCACCGAAAAAACCACCAGAAGTCACGACCTCGATGGGTTGGAGAGCGCTACGCAAGGAGTGCGCCAGGCTGCTGGATGAACCCAGCGCCCAGCCGAGGCGCGGACTTCTAGGCTGACTTAGCGCACGCTCTTCAAGGCGGCGCGCATCCCGAGGCGAAAGGCGGTCGCCCCGGATTGCGCCGGATGCCGGACGTACCTGGCCTCGGGGAGCGCCTGGCAGGCGATGCGACCAACACCAAGGAGGATGCGCGGCTGCACGATTTCAATCAGGCGCTCGACAAGCACACGGCCGGCCGCGATCTCCTCGCGCGTCGGCCGGCGGTTGGATAGCGGCTTGCCCGCCAGGTGTGGGTGGATCGGAACGGTGTTCCAGAGGATCACCCGCCGCTCGGCGCCGAGCTCTTCAAGAATGCCGTGGACGATCGTCCCGGAGGGTTCCTTCCACGGTCGTGGGCGGCGGCTGGACCGGCGGAAGGGATCACCCCAGCGCAACAGGTCGAACTCGCTGGTGAAGGCAATGCCGGACCACCGCATCCCCTGATAGCCGGCCGCTTCCCCAACGGCGACGACATCGGCCTCTCGCCGTTCCGCGAGGTAATCGCGAAGATTGGCGAGCCGGATGGCGGGCGCGTCCGGGAGGTCGTCCGGGCCGGTGTCTCGAAACTGGTTGAAGGTGGTGCCAATCGTCAAGGTCGGAAGCTCGCGGAGCAACGCCTCGATCTCGACCGCCTTGCTACGATCGGCCAATGGTCGTGACCGTGCTGGCGATCGGCGACATCATCGGCCGCCCCGGACGCGAGGCGGTCGCCCGTCTGCTACCCCAGCTACGCCGCGAGTTCTCCATCGATCTCGTGGTCGCCAACGGTGAGAACGCCGCCGGCGGATTCGGCCTGACGCCGAAGATCGCGGACGACCTGTTCAGCCTGGGGATCGACGTGATCACCTCCGGCAACCATATCTGGGACCAGCGCGAGATGATGACCGGCTTCGAGGACCATCGACCGATCCTCCGCCCGCACAATTATCCCTCCGGGGCGCCGGGCCGCGGCTGGTTCTGTCACGACCTGGGGGAGAAGGGCCAGGTCTTGATCGGCAATGTGCAGGGCCAGCTCTTCATGCCGCCCATCGATTCGGCCTTCAAGGCGGCCGACGAGGTGTTGCGCCAGGGGCCCGGGACCAAGCTCCGATTGATGGATGTCCACGCGGAAGCGACCTCGGAAAAGATCGCCCTGGGGTGGTACCTGGACGGCCGCGCCAGCTTCGTCTTCGGGACCCACACCCACGTTCCAACCGCGGATGCCCGCGTGTTTCCCGGCGGTACCGCCTTCGTGAGCGACCTGGGGATGGTCGGGCCCCGCGACTCCGTGATCGGGATGGACAAGGAGGCCAGCCTCCAGCGCTTCCTGACCGGGGTCCCGTACCGCTTCAAAGTGGCCGAGGGACCGGTCCAGTTCAACTCGGTGCTGGTCCGGATCGATGCCCTTTCGGGCAAGGCGGACGCGATCGAGCGGCTGGATCGGGAGGTCGAGGTCACCTAGCGGCTTGACGACCCCTGCCCTGGGGGTTAAGGTGTCGGGGGGCAATCAAACGTTCGGTCGTCATGCCTCGATAGAATAGATGGACACTCTGGAAACCAGCACACCGCCATCGAACGGCTCGACAGGGGAGAAGACGTTATCGGCCAGCCCGGCTGCTGGTGTCCCCCGTACGGCCCGGGCCGCGATTGAGATCCTGAAGGTTTCGGCCACCTCGAAGCCCGTCGCTGTCGCCGGGGCGATCGCAGGCGTGGTTCGCAGCCAGAGCCGCGTTGAAGTGCAGGCGATCGGTGCCGGTGCCATCAACCAGGCGGTCAAAGCGATTGCCATCTCCCGCGGCTACGTCGCGGCCGGCGGCTTCGACCTAGTCTGCATCCCATCGTTCATCGACATCACCATCGAAGGTGAGGAGCGGACCGGGATCCGTCTGCTGGTCGAGTCCCGTTAAACTCGGTCGATGCCTGAATCGGCCGCCCCGCCCCGCCTCCGCATTCCGGGCGCACCGCTACCCCTCGAGCCGCTGAGTTTCCGGCGGCCACGACCGAATCGGCACAAGCGCCCACCCTCCGGTCAGCGTTTTCACCTCTGGGTGAGCGGCTGCCAGATGAATGAGTCGGACGCGGACTATCTGTCGCAAGGGTTGACGGCCGCCGGCTTCAGCGCCGTCGCCGACCTCGACCAGGCCGACCTCGCGATCCTCGTCACCTGCTCGGTCCGTCAGAACGCCGAACAAAAGGCGTATGGAAGGTTCCGCGAGCTGAAGGCCTGGAAGCGGGCGCGTCCCGGTCGCGCAATCGCCATGACCGGCTGCATGGCCAACAAGGAAAAGGACCGCCTCTACGAGCGGCTGCCCGACCTCGACTACCGCTTTGACATGCGCCAGTACGAGGCTTTCATCGAGGACCTGCAGGGCGAGTACGAGACCGACCCGGCCCAAACCGGTGGGGTGGTCTTGCAACACGGTCTCACGGCGTACGTGCCGGTGATCTTCGGCTGTAACGAGGTCTGCAGCTTCTGCATCGTGCCGTTCGTTCGCGGCACCGAGCGCAGCCGCCCGCTGCAGGATGTCGTCGATGACGTGCGCCGCTTTGCCGACCAGGGCGTGCGCGAGGTTACCCTGCTTGGCCAGACGGTCAACTCCTACCGCGACCCGGACACCAAGGCCGGGCTGGCGACGCTCCTGGAATCGGTGGAGCGGGTGCCCGGCATCTGGCGGGTACGTTTTTTGACGTCCCATCCCCGCCATGTCCACGACGACCTGCTGTTTGCGATCCGGGACCTGCCCCGGGTTTGCGAGCACCTGCACCTGCCGTTCCAGTCCGGCGACGACGCCATCCTCAAGCAGATGCGCCGTCGCTATACGGTCGACGAGTACCGGGCGATCATCGCCCACGCCCGCAACGTCATCCCCGATCTCTCCGTCTCGACCGATGTCATCGTTGGCTACCCGGGTGAGACGGAGGAGCAATTCCAGCGAACGCTTGCCCTGCTGGAGGAGATCAAGTTCGACGTCGTCCACATCCAGGGCTTCTCGCCGCGACCGCGCACGACGGCGGCCCGGCAGGCGGATGATGTGGTGCCGGCCGAAAAGAAACGACGGATCAACGTCTTGCTCGACGCCCAGCGGCGGATCGCCGAAGATGCCAACCGGCGCTGGCTGGGCAGGACGGTGGAGGTGCTGGTTGAACGAGCCGAGAATGGGGAGGCCACCGGGCGGACCCGGCAGAACCGGGTGGTGATCGGTGCCGCGCCCTTGGGCGCGCAGGTTGGCACCGTCCGTCGAGTGTCCATCGAGCACGCCACCGCCTGGCAACTTCGAGGCCAGGTTCTCAATTAGGCGAACCCCCTGAAGCCGGTCCCCGTCCTCGAGCAGTATGAGGCGGTCAAGCGCGAGCACCCCGACGCCATCGTGCTCTTCCGGCTGGGCGACTTCTACGAAACCTTCGGCGACGATGCCGAACGGGCGGCCCCGCTTTTAGGCATCACGCTCACCTCGCGCGAGCTCGGCAAGGGGCAGCGCTATCCGATGGCGGGCGTGCCCTACCACGCGTACGAGAGCTATGTCGGAAAGCTGCTGCGCGCCGGGCTGAACGTCGCCCTCTGCGACCAGGTCGAGGCGGCGGCGGAAGCGCGCGGCCTGGTGCGGCGCGAGGTGGTCCGGGTGCTGACGCCCGGCACCGTCGTCGAGGATGCCTATCTCGAGGGTGGCGGCACCAACTACGCGGTCGCGGTCTGCCTGCGGTCGCACTACCACGGCATCGCGGCGCTGGACTGTTCCACGGGCGAGCTCGCGTTGCTGCGCGTCGAGCCGACCGAAGACGCGCTTCGCGATGAGCTGACCCGGCTGCGACCGGCGGAGCTGGTCGCGTCAGAAGGGGACCGGTCGCGCCTGCTCGCGCTGGTCGGGACGACCCCGGTCAGCTGGGCCGATCCCCTCGACTTTGATGCCCGCGCGGCCGTCGACCGCCTGCAGGCTCTCCTGGGCGTCGAAACCCTGGCGGCCTTTGGCTGCGACGAGTGGCCCGAGGCGCTGGCCGCCGCCCAAGCCCTCTTGCGCCACGCCGAGCGATCCCATCTGCGCCTGGAGCCCGGGCTCCTCCGCTTGCATGCCGAGCATCCCCGGGCCTACATGCATTTCGACCCGCCGACCCGCAAGAGCCTGGGGCTGGCTGCCGAGCGCGCACCATCGGGAGACGACCTCATCGGCTTGATGCTGGGCGAGGCAATTACGGCGATGGGTGCCCGCGAGCTTCGGCGCTGGCTCGACCAGCCATTGCGGGACCGGGCGCCGCTCGATGAGCGGCTCGACCGCGTGACCCTGCTCGTCGAGGATCCGCTGGCGCGCGGCCAGCTGCAAGCGGCGTTGCGCGGCTTGCCGGACCTGGAACGCATCGCCGCGCGAACCGGGCAAGGGGTCGCCACCCCACGCGACCTGCGCGGGTTGCTCAAGGCGCTGGTCGCCCTTCCGGGCGTGCGGCGGACGGCCGCCAAATGGGCGGAACTGGCCGGCGCGCTGCCCTCGCCAGCCGAGGAGGAGCTCCGCGATCTCCTGGGGCGGGCGCTGGTCGACGATGTTCCGGCGACGCTGAAAGACGGCGGGGTCTTCAAGCCCGGGTACGACGCCCAACTCGATGGCCTTCGCGACGGATCGAGGGCCGCCCGCGACTGGATCGGCGCCCTGGAACAGAACGAACGCCAGCGGACGGGCATCCGATCGCTCAAAGTCGGATTCAACCAGGTGTTCGGCTATTACCTCGAGATCAGCCACGCCAATCGCGAGGCGATCCCCGCCGAGTACGTGCGCAAGCAAACGCTCGTCAACGGCGAGCGCTACGTCACGCCCGAGCTCAAGGAAAATGAGGCACTGGTCCTCAACGCGAAGAGTGCGATGGTCGCGCGCGAGCACGCCCTCTTCAGCGAGCTCTGCGGGCGGATCACCGCGGCCGGCAAGGACCTGCTCGAAACCGCCGCCTGGCTCGGTCGGCTCGATGCGGTCGCCGCGCTCGCCACCGTGGCGGCGCGACACCGTTGGGTGCGACCCGTGTTGCGCGATGAGCCGGGGATCGAGATCGTCGATGGCCGGCATCCTCTGGTGGAGGCCGCATTGGGGCCCGGCCGCTTCGTCCCCAACGATCTACGGTTGGACGCCGGCGACCAACAGGTTGTGTTGCTGAGCGGCCCGAACATGGCGGGCAAGTCGACCTACCTTCGCCAGGCCGGCATCATCGTGTTGCTGGCCCAGGTCGGCAGCTTCGTCCCGGCCAGCCGTGCCGTCATCGGGCTGTGCGACCGGATCTTCACGCGGGTCGGCGCGCACGACGAGCTGGCCCGCGGCCTCTCGACGTTCATGGTCGAGATGGTGGAGACCGCGCACATCCTCGCGCACGCTACCCCCAGCAGCCTGCTCATTTTCGATGAGGTCGGCCGCGGCACCAGCACCTACGACGGGGTCAGCATCGCGCAGGCCATTCTCGAGTACTCGCACGATGCTCCACAGCTGCGCTCGCTGACGCTGTTCGCGACGCATTACCACGAGCTGACGGCGCTCGCTCAGCGTTTGCCGCGACTGCGCAATTTCCGGATGGAAGTCCGCGAGGAAGGCGAGCGCGTCATCTTCCTGCACCAGGTCGTCGCGGGCGGCGCCGACCGCAGCTACGGCATTCATGTCGCCGAGCTCGCCGGCCTTCCCCGCCAAGTGGTGGTGCGGGCCCGCCAGGTGCTCACCGAGCTGGAGGGGCAGCGGCCCCTGGAACGGCCGGAGGCGAGCGCGCAGCTCAGCCTGCCGCTGGATCACCCGGTCGTCGCCGAGCTCAAGCAGCTCGACCTGGAACGCCTGTCGCCACGGGAGGCGTTGGAAAAGCTCTACGCCTGGCAGGGTGAGCATGTCACGCACTGAGACCGGTCTCGAGCCCGCCCGCATCACGATCCTGCCGGCAGCGGTCGCCGATGGCATCGCCGCCGGGGAGGTGGTCGATCGGCCCGCGGCGGTGGTCAAGGAGCTGGTCGAGAACGCGGTCGATGCCGGGGCGTCACGGATCCAGGTCGGCATCGAGGCCGCCGGCCAGGGTGTGATCGAGGTGGTCGACGACGGCGAGGGGATGGCTCCGGTCGACCTACCGCTCGCGTTTTTGCGGCACGCCACGAGCAAGATTCGCTCGCTCGACGACCTGCGAACGATTCGCACCCTCGGATTCCGGGGCGAGGCGCTGGCGAGCATCGCCGCGGTCGCGCGCGTGGAGGCGGTCAGCCGGCCGCGCGATGGGGGAGAGGGGTACCGCGTGCTGGTCGAGGGCGGCTCGCAGATTGCTGCCGGTGCTGCCGGGAGTCCGGTTGGGACTCGGGTCAGCGTCAGCCGGTTGTTCTTCAACACCCCGGCGCGTCTCAAATTCCTCAAACAACCCGCAACCGAAACCGCGGTCATCGTGCGGCTCGTTGGCGAGCTGGCCCTGGCGCATCCGACCGTTGGGATCACCCTCGACGTCGACGGGCGCCGCCGGGAACCGGCGACCGGCGGGCGGCCTTTGCCGCCGTCTACGACGCGCCAACCGCCGCGGCCATGCTCGCGGTCGACGATGGAATCGTGGCCGGCCTGATCAGTCCGCCGGCGCTGCACCGCGCCAGCCGCGAGCACGTGGTGATCCTCCTCAACGGCCGTCGCATCCACCACCGCAACCTGGCCTTCGCCGTGGAGCAGGCCTATCGAGGCTTGCGCGAGCCTGATCGGTTCCCACTCGCGGTGCTCGAGCTTCACGTCGATCCCGGCGAGGTCGACGTCAATGTTCATCCCACCAAGCGCGAGGTCCGCTTTCGCAACGAGGGCGCGATCTTCGGGGCGGTGGAGCGTGCCTGCTACCGCGCCCTTCGACAGAGCCCGATCTACGAGCTGCAGTCTTCCGCAGGCGGGCCACTACTCGAGCTGCGCGAGACGAGCCCGCAGGCGGGGGAGGGGATCGAGAGCCGAGAGGCGAGGTGGACCGAGGGCGCAGCGGGGAAAGATGCTGGCCCGCGGCTGCCGCCGCTGGAGTACGTCGGGCAGCTGCTGCGCGGTTACCTGGTGGCGGAGGCGCCCCGCGCGGTGGTACTGATCGACCAGCATGCCGCCCACGAGCGGGTGCTCTTCGACCGGATCGTCCGCCGCCTCGAGCAGCGTGAGCCGTCGAGCCAGCTGCTGCTGATCCCGCATGTCCTCGACCTGACGCCCGGCCAGATCGCGGCCTTCGAGGAACATGAGTCGTGGCTGGCCGCGCTCGGATTCGAGGGGGAGCGCTTCGGGCCACACACGATTCGCATTCGCGCTGCGCCGGCCGAGATGCCCGAAGGTCGCGTCGGGCGCGTGCTCGAGCTGCTCCTCATGGACCTGCTCGGCGAGCGAACCCCGGATCGCCGGCTGCGGGAGACGGCGGCACTGCTCGCCTGCCACAGCGCGGTTCGCTTCGGCGACGCGATGACGCCCGAGTCCGCGCGCCAACTGCTGAGCTCGCTGGCAGCGACCGAGGAGCCGATCAGCTGCCCGCACGGCCGGCCGACGACGGTGATCCTGCCGGATGACCAGTTGAGGCGCCTGTTCAAACGGCCGTAGCCAACCTGCGCGTGGTGGCGATCGTCGGGCCGACGGCCAGCGGCAAGACCGAGCTGGCCATCCGCGTCGCCGAGCGGCTCAACGGCGAGCTGGTCTCGATGGATTCGCGCCAGGTCTTTCGCCACTGCGACATTGGCACCAACAAACCCACCCGAGCGGAGCTGCGTGGCATTCCCCTGCATGGCATCGACGTCGCCGACCCCGACGAGCCGTTTACCGTCGCCGACTACCAGCGGGTCGCGCTTCGGACGATTTCAGAGGTCGCCGGACGAGGCCGGCTGCCGGTGTTGCAGGGAGGGACGGGCCTCTATCTCCGCGCCGTGCTCGACGGGTGGAACCTCGGCGGCACGCCGCCCGACCCCGCATTCCGAGCGGCGCTCGAGCAGCGCCTCGACGAGGAGGGTGCGGAGGCGCTCGATGCCGAACTCCGGCGGATCGATCCCGCGGCCGCTGATCGCGCGCGGCGCAACCCGCGGCGCCTGATCCGCGCGCTCGAGATTCACGCCGCCACCGGGCGGCCTCCCAGCGAGGCACGCACCGCGAACCCGCCACCCTGGTCGGTCACGGTGCTCGGGCTGGACGTGCCGCTCGCGGAGCTCGATGCGAGGATCGAGGCGCGCGTGCAACGGATGATCGACGAGGGTTTTGTCGACGAAGTGCGACGCGTCCGCCGCGACTTCCCCCGGGCGGACCTGCAGCGTCTCGGCCACGGCTATCCCGAGATGGCGGCCTTCATCAATGGCGCGCTCTCGCTCGAGGCGGCGCGCATCTCGACGGTGCGCCAGGTTCGCCAGTATGCCCGGCGCCAGCTCACCTGGTTTCGGGCCGAGTCGCGCGTGACCTGGATCCCACCGGATCTGGAGCTCGCGATCGCGCGACTTGGCGCCGGTATCATGACGGCAGAGGCGAGTTGATCCGGAACTCCAATGGCAGGCACGAGCGTGCCTACCTGATGTCGCTCGATTACGAGGACCAGGGGCTGGCCGCCGTGGAAGAGCAGATGCTCGAGCTGAGCGAGCTGGCGAGAACGGCCGGCGTGGTCGTGGTTGGCACGGACACACAGCGTCGCCCAAAACCCGATCCCGCGCTCTTCCTGGGCAAGGGCAAGGTCGAGGAACTTCACGCGCTCAAACACGAGGCCGATTTCAACCTGCTCGTCTTCAACGAGGAACTGTCACCGCGCCAGCAGCGCAACCTGGAACGCAAGCTCGATGTCAAGGTGATCGACCGCACCGAGTTGATCCTGGACATCTTCGCGCAGCGAGCCCGCACCAAGGAGGGCCGTCTGCAGGTGGAGGCCGCGCAGCTGCATCATCTCCTGCCACGTCTCCAGGGTGGTCGCGACCTCTCGGGCCTGGGTGCAGGCGTGGGCACGCGCGGCCCTGGTGAGCAAAAGCTCGAGAGCGACCGGCGGCGCATTCGCCATCGCATCCGCGAGCTCGACCGGGACATCAAGGAGATCCGCAAGCAGCGCGCCTTGCGCCGTGAGCCATCGTCGGCTACACGAACAGCGGAAAATCGACCTTGCTGCACGCGCTGACCCACGCGCAGGTGCAGGTGGAAGACGCGTTATTCGTCACCCTCGATCCGACGACGCGGCTGGTGCGGCTGCCCAACCGCCGCGAGGTGCTCTTCACCGACACCGTCGGTTTCATCCAGAAATTACCGACCGACCTGGTGGCCGCCTTCAAGGCCACGCTCGAAGAGGTGCAGCAGGCCGACCTCCTGCTCCACGTGCTCGATGCGACGCGTTATAACGGACGCGACCAGATGGAGGCGGTGCACGAAACGCTGCAGGACCTGGGCGCGCTCGAGAAGCCGAAGGTGCTGGCGCTCAACAAGGTGGATCAGCTGAGCCCGTCAGCCGTCGAGCAGCTGCTCGCCGAGGATTGGTCACCGTATCTCGCGGTGGTGCCGATTTCCGCGCTACGAAAGACCGGGATGGAGCCGTTGGGCCGCGCCATCGCCAAGGCCCTGCCCGGGGAAATGGTCCCCATCGAGGTGCTGCTGCCGTACAGCGAGCACGCGCGGCAGGCCGAATTTCATGCCCACGGCAACGTGGAGGCGGTCGATTATCGCGGCGACGGGGTGCTGATGCGGGGCGCCTTACCGCGCCGGCTGCTGACGAAGTTCGATCCGTTCCGCTTTCCGGGCGTGGATCGCAGCGCCTGACCTAACCGGTCAGCGCAGCAGTCGTAGGACCGCGACGACCTGGCCCTCGAGCTGGGCGGCTGTGCTGTAGATCGGCTCGTAGGCCGGATTCTCGGCTTGCAGTCGCACCCGATTGGCTTCGCGGAAGAGGCGCTTGACGGTGGCGGTGGATTCATTGGTCTGGTCGTCTTCCAGCCGGGCGACGACGATGCTGCCGTTGGGCGCATCTTTGCCGGGCCGGACCACGACGAAATCGCCGGGAAGAATGCCGACGTCTTTCATGCTGTCGCCATGAACTTCCAGGGCGAAGGCAGTGTCCGAGCCGACGAGTTCCTGGCTGAGGACCAGGTGGTCTTCGATGTTCTCTTCGGCGAGGATGGGCTGGCCGGCGGCAACGCGCCCGACCAAGGGGACCGCCACGACCTTACTCAGCTTGGCCTGCATTTCGTCGATGTCGACGACTTCGATGGTGCGCGACTTGGTCGGATCGCGCCGGATATAGCCCTTGCGCTCCAGGGTATTGAGGTGGTTTTGAACCGTTGAGCTGGAGGAGAGTCCGACCGCTTCGCCAATTTCGCGAACGGTTGGTGGGTAACTGCGGATCTTCTGTCGAAACCTCAGGTACTCCAGTATCTCCCGCTGCCTGCTGGTCAACGGTTCCGGCATATCGTCCCCTCCCTTTAACGCCGATGTCGACGGCCAAGAGCCGATCATCTCGCACCCGGCGCCGTCCCAAACGGCGCGTCCAGGGAGGGGAGAGAGGAGGGGTTCAGACCGCGATCACAGCATGGTAGCACAGTAATTTCCGGGCCGAATCGGTCGATTTTTCGCGCCCAGGCGGCGGCCGATTGACCGCCACGTTTCTTCAAAACGGGGGCATCCTAGCACATCCGTTCGCCTATTGCAAACACTTGTTCGGTCCGGGGATTGACGCGAACGTCTGTTCGTGCTAGCGTCTTCAACGAACGCATGTTCGTGCAGGACGGCGCCCGACATAGCTACCCGCGACCCCAGCGCCGCCGTGGCTGGGGCCGCATCCTGGTCCTCGCCGCCGCTCTTGTCCTCGCCACCGGCCGGCTGGCCTATGGCAGCGGGCCCCAGGCGAGCGAGCGGGTGGTCGTCGCCTCGGGGGACACCGTCTGGAGCATCGCCGCCGCCCACTACCGGGGTGATCCCCGGCCGCACGTGGAGGCGATCCTCCAGGCCAACCGGCTGCCGACGCCGCTGCTCACCCCTGGGCAGACGCTGCAGCTGCCCCGCGAGTAAGCGACCGGAGCCGCCACTACGATGAGCACATCGCTGGTCAGTCTCGCGTCGCTGGTGCAGGCCTTTAATCCCGTGACGCCGCAGCTGCGCGTGGCCGCGATCGTCGTTCGTCAGACCCAGATCCTGCTCGTGGAGCACCGCAAGCGTGGCCAGCGCTACTGGGTGCTCCCCGGCGGCCGGCTGGAGGGCCACGAGACGCTCGAGGCAGCGCTGCGCCGCGAGCTCAAGGAAGAGCTCTGTCTGGACGCGCGCGTGGGGCCGCTGGTCATCGTCTGCGAGAGCCTGGCGCCTGATCGCCACGTCGTCAACCTCATTTTTCAGGCAGAGATAGGGGAGGGGGCCGCGCCGGTGCTCGACCCTCGCGATCCTGTGCTCGCCGGCTGGCAGTGGGTGTCGGCGGACCAGCTCCCCCGGCTGGATTTCCGCCCACCCATTGCCCAGGCCGTGCAGGCCGCCATCGCCGAGAACTTTGGCGGCCCTGTCCGCGTGCTGGGGGATACCTGGAAGCCCGAGTCCCGCTGAGCTCCTCTCCGGCATCGCCTTAACGTCGTAAAGTGGAGATTCTCCGTACCAGCCAAGTGGGGCGAACGGGTGGGACAGCCAGCGGCAGCCAGCCGAAGCCTGCGGCCCCGGAAGTCGTTAGAGATGCGCCTGGATGACCTTCGCCAGCGTCGGCCCGACATCGGGCAGCGCCGACGTGGCGAAGATGATCGTGACCAGCAACACCATTAAGAAGGTCGCGATGCGCGTGCTGATCGTTCGCTCCATGTAGGCCGGGTCGTCGACCGTCTGGCCCGGCACCACCGCCTGGGCCAGCTGGCGCATGTCGTTGACCAACCCGTCGGTCTCGCTCGCCGCTCGAACCGTTTGCTTGATCACGGGACGCCCCCTGTCGTGGAATTTACGACGTTGGTCGCCGGAGCGGCGGCCGCAAACAACACCCCGAGCCGCTCGGCGAGGCGCTGGAGCACGAGGACTTCGCTGGCGGCGTAGGCGCGCGGCAGGCGGCGCCCGATCTGCAGGGTGCCCTCGACCTCGGCGCACTGGATGGGCGCGACCGCGATGTGGCGCAATCCCGCCGGCACGCCGAACAGATCTTCCGGCCGGCGGCCGGCGAGCGGCTCGCGCAGGACGCGCCCCTCGAGCTGCGCCTCCGCGCTGCGGGTGCCGGCGAGCGGCAGCCAGCTGGGCGCGTGGTCCTGGAGCGGGTCGCCCTCGGGGACGACCAGCTGCAGGCGGTCGCCGTTGACCCATTCGAGGTGCAGGCTCTCGGAGCGCAGCAGGTCCGCCAGCGCGGGTCGGATCGCCCCCAGCGCGGCGCGCTGGTCAGCGGCGTAGGGCGCCGCGAGCCCGGCCAACCGGTTGGCCTGCTCCATCGCCTCGATCTGCTGCCGCTCTTCGTCGAGCGTCGCCAGCCGCAGCAAGGTGGCGCCCATTTCGTCGCCGACCGCACGGATCAACCCCTGGGTCGGCGCGTCGAGCTCCGCGGCGTGGCCCGCGACGGTGATCAAGCCATTGAGCCCATCCTCGCCGGCCGTCGGCTGGATCAGGGTGCACTCGCCGAAGCTGGTGCCCGGTAGCGGCCCCTGGATGAGCAGTGCCTGGCTGGGATCGGCGCCGAGGGTCGGGGTGAAGGCAAAACCGGGAAGTTCGCCGTCGCTCAGCCCGGCCCAGCGAACGGCGCGGAACTCGTCGCCCGTCGGATCCTTGGCCCAGAACGCCCAGGCGCAACCGGGGGCGAGCGCCGGCGCCAGGCCGGCCAATTCCGCGAAGAGCCCGTCTTCGTCGCGCGCCCGCGCCAACCCGGAGGTCACGGCGGCCAGCGCGCCCTGGCGCGCGATCGTCTCCTTGGCCCGGTCGGCGGAGGTCGTGAGGAAGACGACCAGCCACATCGTCATCAGGACCAAAAAGAGGTCCATCACCATCGCCAGCGGGGCGGCGTGCCCCGCCGCCTCGAACGGCCACAACAGCAATACGCCGGCGGCGAGGATGCGCGGATCGCGGAAGCGCGCGGCCAGCCGCGCCGCCCCGAAGAAGAGCAACACGTGTGCGTAGGACACATAGGCGGACGAGAGCGCGCCGAGCGCCATCACGACGCCGAGGTCGACCGCGCCCAGCAGCAGCTGGCGCCCGGGGACCGGCCGCTGCGTGCGCGTCAATTCGACGCAGATAAAGAGGTAGGCGACCGCGGCCAGCCCGGCGCTGTAGCGGACCGAGATCGGGATGCTGGGGACGGCGACTACGGAAGCCGCCACGCTGAAAACCGCCACCCAGAGCATCAGGCTGAAAACGGCGTCGCTGCGCACCAGCCCGGGCAAGGCGGTGTGCCAGATCTTCAGCTCGCGGGTGAGGGCGACCCCGGTCCAGCCAACCGTGTCGCGCAAGCTGGGCAACGGCCGGCGTCCCGCGGAGGCGACCAGGTGAACGGCGGGACGCGAGGTTTGCCTCGCCTTGAGGCGCGCCAGATCGAGTTCGCCCAGGGGAGCCGTTTCCACCAGCCCCCAGTCTGTGGCGGAAAGGCTGCGGTCGCGTCGAAGGGCTGGCGACAACCTGTGGCGGGCGAGCGGCGAAACCTTACAAATGGTGTAACAGCCGCCCAATGGGGCCTAGACGGCCCGACTTGCTCTTAAGCTAATTGGGATGGCCCTCTCCCCTCCTCGCCGCGGCTGGGCCTCGATCCCGCTCCGCTCCCGGGTCACCGGGGTGGACGCCAACACCCTACGCCGCTGGCTGGCGGACCTGCCACCTCCGGTGGGCTACGCCGTCAGCGCCCGGCCGCTCCGCTACCGGCAGGCGCCCCACCTGGCGGCCTTTTGCTGGTATGAGGACCGGCTGATCGAGCTGCAAGTCCCCGAACCGTTTCGCGCCTGGGACGAGAAGGTCTACTACCGGGCACGCCGCAAGCCGGGGCGCCGCCTCGCCTTCCAATGGTTCGGCCGGACCATTCGGTTCCGGACGCGTCGCGAGGTGTTGCGCTTCCTCTATTGCCACGAGTTCTATCACTGGTATCTGCGCGAAGTCCGCGGCGGAAAAGGTGCGGCCGAGACCGCGTGCGACCGCTTCGCCCTGACCTACTTTCGGGCGCGCAACCGCGGCATCGACTGGAGCAGCGTGCTGCCCGGCTACCCGATGGGCGCTCGCCGCCCCTTGAAGCCGGCGGCCTGATGATGAGCGGATCCGGCCCGATCGTCGCAAACCTGAAGCACCCCTCGGCCCTGATCCCGATGGCGATGTCGATCGCCGCCCTCACCCTGGTGCTGGGTCACATCGCGATGTTCGGCACGGCCCGTCAAGCCGACGAGGGCACGGCGGCGCATCTCTGGCAGCTGTTGATGGCCGGCCAACTCCCGATCATCGGCTTCTTCGCCATCAAATGGTTTCCGCGAACACCAGGACCGGCGCTGCTGGTGCTCGTCCTGCAGGCCATCGCCGGCCTGGCGGCGGCCGCCCCGGTCTTCCTCCTGAATTTCTAGGACTGCACCTGACTCCGCGTCAGAGCGTCTTGAAGGTCGCCAGCACCGTGTCGTAGGCCGGATGCTTCGCATCCGTGGTCCTCGTGATGCCTTCGAAAATGTACAGCTTCGCGCCGAAGAAGACGATCCGTTCGTGCACCACGGCGCCCTGGGCCTGGATCACGGCGTCCTCGGCGGGTTGCCCGAGGAAGGTCGTGTTACTCTTCGACAGCACTGTTCCGTTGGTGTTGGAGGCGGATCCCGCGACACCGGCATCGAGTCGACTCTGGATCTCGCTTTGCTGAGGAGCCAGCGGCAGCGGCTCATAACCGACAATGACCTGCTCGTCGTTGGTGGTCGCCGTGTACAGCGTCAGGTCGGCGTTGATGCCGGGCTGATTGACCTTTTGGGTTTGCTTGGCCGGGGTGGCCGGGAAGACGGCGCTGAATCCCGACTCCGTGGCGACGTAGGGGCTGGCCGACGGAGTCGGCGTGGTGGCCGAACTTCCAGATTGACCCCCACAGGCCGCGAGCACACCGGCCAGCGACGCGACCACCAATCGTCTCAACACTGCCCTCCCCCTCCCTTTGCGGCTAACCGTATCGGCTCGGTCACCCCTTGTCAATAACCATTTCTACGCAAGTTCGCGCAATCTAGTTATACTAACCTGCGTAATGCCAGCACGCGTAAAGGCGGCCGCTCCGGCCACCAACCCGTTCCGCTTCGGTCGAATCGTCTCGGGCGACGCTTTCACCGACCGCGAAGCCGACTTGCTGGCGCTCGAGCGCGAACTCCGCGGCGGGCAGAACGTCCTGATCGAGGCGCCGCGTCGCTTCGGCAAGACCTCACTCATCCTCGAGGTGAAGCGGCATCTCGAGGCGGCCGGCATCCCGGTCGCCTACCTCGATTGCATGCTGGTCCCCTCGCGAGCCAGGCTCGCCGACCGCCTGGCCTCGGCCTACCTGGATGCCTTCAAGAGTCCGGCGCAGCGTGCCGAGGATTGGGTCGTCCAGCACCTCAAAGCGTTTCGGGTCCGGCCAACGCTGACGCTCGACAGCGACGGGCACGCATCGCTCTCCTTCGAAGCCGGCAGCGCCGGCACGCCCAACCTCGATGCCCTGCTCGAGCAGATTTTTCAGGAGCCCGAGGTGATCGCGCGAGAGGGTAAGAAGAAACGGGTGGTTGTCATCCTCGACGAGTTCCAGGACTTGATGGAACTCGGCGTCACCCTCTTGCGCCAGCTGCGCGCCGTGATCCAGCACCAACAACACGTGTCCTACGCCTTTCTCGGATCCCGCCAGGCCTTGCTCCGCCGCGCCGTGCACGAGCGCAACGCGCCGCTCCTGAAGATGGCCCGCCCCTACCCGCTCGGCCCGCTGCCGCGCGAGGAATTCGCCAACTTCCTGATGGCGCGCTTTCGGGCCAGCGGCCGGCCGCTGCCGAAGGATGCGGTCTATGCGCTGATCGACTTCACCGGGGCGCATCCCAACGACACCCAGGAGGCGGCGCACTTTCTCTGGGAAGTGGCCCTCCTTCCCCTCTCCACCACGGAGCTGGTATCAACCGCCATCTCCCGGGTGCTCGATGCCGAGGCCGCGCAAATGACCGTGCTCTGGCACGACTCGGCCCCGGCCCAGCGCAATCTCCTGGTGGCGCTGGTCGAGTGGGGTGGGCGCAACATCTATCGCGAGGAGTACCGTCGACGCGCCAATCTCGGGCCGGCGACCACGGTGCAGCGAGCCATCCAGACCCTGATCGATCGCGAGCTCGTCGACATGGAACCGAGTGGCGCCTACACCATCAAAGAACGCTTCTTCGAGGAGTGGATCCGGCGCCGGATCATCGGCGGCGAGCTCTAGACTTTCGCGGCGGGTTTCTCGGAAAGAATCGCGGCGATCTCCGCCTTGGCTCGACCGATGGCATCGCGGATGCGGCGCTGCTGATCAGGGTCCGGCCAGCGGTTGCGGGCCTCGCTCGCGACCGAGCGACCCAGGTCACGGAGCTCGTTGCGCAACTCGTGCATCACCTGATGGGCCTGCGGGCCCCACTCGGCGCCCCAGCGCTCCTTCATCCGGCTAAAGACCTCGTCGACTTGCGGCCGGCGCTCGGTCATGAAGGCGCGACCGGCATCGGTGATGCTGTAGACCTTGCGCCCGTCCTCCTGGACGGAGCTGACGTAGCCCATGTCCTCGAGCATCTGCAACGTCGGGTAGACGGCGCCGGGGCTCGGGGCATAGAAGCCGCCGAAGCGCTCCTCGAGCGCCTTGATCAACTCGTAGCCATGGGCGGGCTTGTCCTTCAGCTGGTCGAGGATGACGTACTTGAGGTCGCCGCGCTCGAACATCTGGCGGCGGAACTGGTCGAAGCGGAACTCACGACGTGACCACATTGGGGCAAATCCTCCTGGCGTTTACGCATTATCGCGATATATCGCGATATTAAGGGAACCCGTCAGGCGATGTCAACCGGGAATTGCGGAACCCGAGGAGTGTAAGCCGTAGAATTCGCCCAGCAGCGTGCCCACCGTCTCCCCCACGTCCCCGACGCAGGCACCTCCGGTCGCGAGCGGCCTCGTCGAGCGTGTGCGCCGCTTTCTCGAGGCGTGTGAGATCGACCGCAACCTCAGCCCACTGACGATTCGCCAGTACGACCACTACCTCAATAATTTGCTCGGCTGGCTCGCGCGGGAAGAGCCGAACGTCAAGGATCTGTCCGACCTCACAACCGAGGTGGTGCGCCGCTACAAGCTCGCCCTGGCCCGGCACGTCAACGAACACACCGGGCGCCCCCTGACGCGCGCCTCGCAGACCTACTTTCTGATCGCGATCCGCTCGATGCTGCGCTACTGGACCCTGCAAGGGATCGAGGTGCTCGCGCCGGACCGGATCGAGCTCGGCAAGGCCGCCTCGCGGTCGATGAAATTTCTCGACGCGGACCAGCTGCGCCGCCTGCTGGCGGCTCCCGAGGTCAACGATCCGCGAGGCCTACGCGACCGGGCCCTGCTCGAGACGTTTTTCAGTACCGGGTTACGGCTCGCGGAGCTGGCTCGGCTCGATCGCGACCACATCAACCTGAAAACCCGCGAATTCGGCGTCATCGGCAAGGGGCGAAAGCCACGCGTCGTCTTTCTCAGCGATGCCGCGTGCCTTTGGCTGGGCCGCTACCTGGAGTCCCGCTCGGACCGGTGGAAACCGCTGTTCATCCGGATGAAGGGGAGGCTGGACACAACGCCAGGCGGCCCCGGCATGCGGATGTCGGTCCGGTCGATCGAGCGGGTGGTGCAGAAATACGTGAAGCTCGCCGGGCTAGCCGTCAAGGCAACACCGCATACGCTGCGGCACTCCTTCGCCACCGATTTACTCTCCAACGGCGCCGATTTGCGCGCCGTCCAGGAGTTGCTCGGGCATGCGAATCTGAACACGACGCAGATCTACACGCACGTGACGAATCCCCAGTTGCGCGCCGCGCATCGCAAATTTCACAGCGGGAATCGCGAGTGACGCTGCTAGCATCAAGAGGGAAATGATCTCGGCGCGTCAACGACTCGCCTCGACGGACCTTGATTACTATCCGCTGAACCGACTGGCGGATGCCGGCTTCGGCGATCCAGCCAAGCTGCCCATCACGGTCAAGATCCTGCTCGAGGGGCTAGTGCGCCAGGCTGATCGGGGCCGCGTCAGCGAGACCAGTCTCCGCGCTCTCACCCGCTGGCCGGAACGGCCGCCGGCCGATGCCGAAGTGCCCTACCTGCCGTCGCGGATCCTCCTCCAGGACTTCACCGGCGTGCCCGCGGTGCTGGACCTGGCCGCCATGCGGTCGGCGATGCAGCGCGCCGGGAAGGATGCCGGTCGGATCGATCCCCTCGTCCAGGCCGACCTCGTCATCGACCATTCGGTGCAGGTTGATGCCTTTGGGTCGCTGGGGTCTTATGCCCGCAACATCGAGCGCGAGTACGAACGCAACGGCGAACGCTACGCCCTGCTGCGCTGGGCCCAACAGGCATTTCACAACTTCAGCGTGGTCCCCCCGGGGATGGGCATCTGCCACCAGGTAAACCTCGAGCGACTGAGCCGCGTGGTGCAGGTACAGACCGATGCCAAGGGGAGCGTCGCGCTGCCCGACACGCTGCTCGGCACCGACTCGCACACCACGATGGTCAATGGCCTGGGCGTGCTCGGCTGGGGCGTGGGCGGGATCGAGGCGGAGGCGGCGCTGCTCGGGCAGCCGACCTACTTGCCGACGCCGGTGGTGGTGGGCGTCCGCATGACCGGGTCCTTGCGTCCGGGCGCGACGGCGACCGACCTCGTCCTGACGCTGACCGAGATGCTCCGCGCGCACGGCGTCGTCAACAAGTTCGTCGAGTTCTGCGGCGCCGGTCTCTCGAGCCTCTCGGTGCCCGATCGCGCCACGCTCTCCAACATGTGCCCGGA